>JAYUGN010000215.1:0-4701 GCA_043767605.1 Gammaproteobacteria bacterium | reverse complement strand
CGGTTCTGCAGCGGGCTCGGGCTTGGCCTGCGGCGCGGCGGCGGGTTCAGCCTTTGCTTCCGGCGCAGGCGCGGGTGTTGCGGCCGGGGCTTGCTCGGCGGCGGCAACCTGCTTGGGCGCCGGTTCCTCCGCGAGTTCTTGTTCGGTGGGGGCGGCCGCCGGAGTTTCGGCAGCGGCGGGCGCCGGAGCCGGTGCAGCGGCAGGCGCGGTGCTGGCCGGGGTGATGTCTTGCACGATCTTGTGCGGCTCGACCGGCGGCACGCGGCCGATCGGCGGCGGGATCGTTCCCGGCGGCAGCATTCCAAGCCCGTAAAAAGTGCCGGCCGAAACCGCTGCCATCACGGCGGCCATCACGAGAGCACCCGGCTTGATCACTGCAACCTCCCAAGAACGCTGTAGTTTTATGAATCGGGGCGGAACTATAAGCCATAATGCGCGGCCCTTCGCAGCCATACGCCCCTGGACACGCCCATGACCGACTCGTATCTGGAAATGTCGCAGACGCCCTGGGGCAGCGCACTGATTTCGGGCCTCGGCTTGCCCAAGCCGCCGCGCCTGAACCGCGACGAGAACCCGTGGGCCGAGCGCTCGCTGGATGGCCAGGACGTGCTGGTCGGTGGCGGCCGCACCGCACCGCTGGCGCGCGAGATCATTGCCGCGCTGAACGCGGCCGGCGCGCAGGTGCGCATCCGTCCCGAACTGCCGGGCCTCGGTGAACTGAAATCCGCCGCCGGCGCGCTGGGCGTGAACCTTTCCGGCAACCCCGTCACTGGCGAGACGAAAGAGGCGCCGCGCTTCGTGGTGTTTGATGCCAGCGGCCTGGCCGGCCCCGCCGAGCTGCGCGCGCTCTACGAATTCTTCCAGCCGATCGCGGCGAAATTTCCGTCGCACACGCGCATCGTGGTGCTGGGCCGGCCCTCCGACCAGGCGGCCGATGCCTCGTCCGCTGCTGCGGCCGGAGCGCTGATTGGTTTCGTCAAGAGCATCGCCAAGGAAATCGGCCGCAAGGGCTCGACCGCCAACGTGGTCGAAGTCGGCAAGGGCAGCGAGGGCTCGCTCGGGGGCGTGCTGCGTTATTTCCTGTCAGATCACGCCACGTTCGTCTCGGGCCAGTCGCTGGCCATGACGCAGCCGGCCTCCGGCAACGGCGCGTGGTCGGGGGCGCTGAAGGGCAAGGTCGCGCTCGTGACTGGCGCGGCGCGCGGCATCGGTGCCTCCATCTCGCAGCTGCTCGCGCGCGAAGGCGCGCAGGTCATCGGCATGGACCGGCCGCAGGAAGAGGGCGCGCTGGGCGATACGCTCGCGAAGATCAACGGCGTCGGCCTGCCGCTGGACGTCACCGCGCCGGATGCGGCGCAGAAGCTGGTGCAGGAAACGATGAAGCGTTTCGGCGGGCTCGACATCGTCGTGCACAACGCCGGCATCACGCGCGACAAGACGCTGCGCAAAATGCGCCCCGACCAGTGGGACATGGTGCTCGACGTGAACCTCGGCGCGATCGTGCGGATCAACGACGCGCTGCTCGCCTCCGGCCTCAAGCCCGGCGCGCGCATGGTCTGCATCTCTTCGATCGGCGGCATCGCCGGCAACCCGGGCCAGACCAACTACGGCGCGACCAAGGCCGGCGTGATCGCCTACGTGCGCAGCCTGGCCGCGACGATGGCGAGGAATGGCGGCGCCGTGAACGCGGTGGCGCCGGGTTTCATCGAAACGCAGATGACCGCCGCGATGCCGGTGGGTCCGCGCGTCGTCGGCCGCCTGATGAGCTCGCTGTCGCAGGGCGGCCTGCCGGTGGACATCGCGGAAGCCGTGACTTTCCTCGCCAGCCCGTACGCCTCGGGCGTGAACGGCCGCACGCTGCGCGTCTGCGGCCAGCACCTGGTCGGCGCGTGATCAGTGGGTAAGCTCGAACAGGTCGCCGACGCGCGCCTGCCGACACCGTTCGCCGAGTTCCGCTTGCGGGTTTACCTCGGCACGGACGGCAAGGAGCACCTCGCGCTGACGCTGGGCGAACTTGCCGGAGGCACCCCTTCGCTCGTGCGCGTGCATTCCGAGTGCCTGACCGGCGATGCGCTGTTCTCACTGCGCTGCGATTGCGGCTTTCAGCTCGAGCACGCACTGCAGCGCATTGCCACCGAGAAGCGCGGCGCGCTGGTCTACCTGCGGCAGGAAGGCCGTGGCATCGGGCTGGCGAACAAGATCCGCGCGTATGAGTTGCAGGACCGCGGCGCCGACACGGTCGAGGCCAACGCGCACCTGGGCTTTGGCGCCGACCTGCGCGACTACGGCGTCGCCGTCGAGATCCTGCAAAACCTCGGCGTGAAGCAGATGCGCCTGATGACCAACAACCCGCACAAGCTCAACGCGCTGACCCAGGCCGGACTGGTGGTGACCGAGCGCGTGCCGATCGAGTGCGGCCGCAACCCGCACAACGAGGGTTATCTCTCGACCAAGGCCGGCAAGCTGGGCCACCTGCTGCAGCCGGCGACGGGCAAGCCGCAATAAATGATCTACGACCTGGTCCGGGAAGCCTTGTTCAGGCTCGATCCCGAGCAGTCGCACGACCTCACGCTGGGCCTGCTGTCGCGCTTTCCGGCGATGGCGGTGCCACCGCTGTCGGCGCCGGTGCCGCACGCGCCGGTCGAGTTGATGGGCCTGACGTTTCGTAACAGGGTTGGCCTCGCGGCCGGCCTCGACAAGAATGGTGACTGCATCGCGGCCTTCGACCGCATCGGCTTCGGCTTCATCGAGATCGGCACGGTCACGCCGCGCCCGCAACCCGGCAACCCGAAGCCGCGCCTGTTCCGGCTGCCGCGCCACCAGGCACTGATCAACCGGCTGGGCTTCAACAACAAGGGCGTGGATCACCTGGTCCAGCGCGCGCGCTGCGCCAGGCCCAAGGCCGTGCTCGGCATCAACATCGGCAAGAACGCGGCCACGCCGGTCGAGAATGCGGCCGACGATTACGAGACCTGCCTGCGCAAGGTGTATCCGCACGCGGGGTATGTGACGGTCAACATCTCCTCGCCGAACACCCAGAACCTGCGCGACCTGCAGGAGGGCGGGCGGCTCACGGCCTTGCTGGGGCGCCTGAACACGGTGCGCAAGGAGCTCGCGCAGACCCACGGCCGCGGCGTGCCGATGCTGGTCAAGATCGCACCGGACCTCGATGCCGCAGCGCTGATGGACATCGCGCGCGCCGTGCGCGAATCGGGCGCCAATGGGCTGATCGCGACCAACACCACGATCGAGCGGCCAGGGCTGGAAGGCGAGGCGCACGCGAAGGAAGCCGGTGGCCTGTCGGGCGCGCCCCTGAAGCCGCTGGCGCTGGCCGCGCTCAGGCAACTGCGCCGCGAACTGGGCGCGGGTTTTCCGCTGATCGGCGTCGGCGGGATCCTGAGCGGCGCCGACGCTGCCGAGCGGCGCGCGGCGGGCGCCGACCTCATCCAGATCTACACCGGATTCATCTACAAGGGCCCGCCGCTGGTGCGCGAATGCGCGCGCAGCCTGCTAAATTCGACTCACGGAGATTCCCATGCATAAAAAACTGATTGGCGCCGCGGTTGCAGCACTCTGGACCGTTACCGCCGGTGCGGTGAACGCCGACAAGTACGAGATCCCGTACTTCGGCGCGGCCGCCGAATACCTGCTGACGGACAGCAAGCGCGCAGCCGATGATGGCCTCGGCTACCAGTTCACGTTCGGCGTGCCGCTGGAGAACCCGCGCAACGCGGTCGAGCTGCGATTCTTCGACACCGGCTACACGCGCCACAGCGACGGCCGCGACAATTTCCAGACCGGCTTGTTCCTCGATTACGTGCGTGACTTCGGCGCGATCGGCGACGGCGGCAATTTCTTCACGTCCATCAAGCCGTTCGCTTCCCTCGGCATCGGCTTCCTGCAGGAGGACGTGCTGACGAAGAAGAGCCAGCACTTCGGTCTGGCCGGCGGCGGCGGCGTGTTCATGCCGTTCAACCGGCTGGGCTGGGGCGTTCGCCTCGACGCGCGCCTGCAGGGCCAGTCGAACAGCGACTCCGTGCCGGGTGAAAGCTCGTTGCTGGATTACGTGGTGAACCTGGGCCTCCAGATCCCGATGACGCTGTTCTACGACAAGCCGGTGGTGCTGCCGGCCGCGGCGGACGATTGCCCGGTGGCGGTGGTGGATTCCGAGAGCGGCCGCACCGACTGCAACGCCGATTCCGACCAGGATGGCGTGGGCGACACAACCGACCAGTGCCCCGGCACGCCGCCGGGTACCGCTGTGGATGGCAACGGCTGCGCCAAGCCGGTCAACGACGGCGACGCCGACAAGGATGGCGTGTCCGACAGTCGCGACCAGTGCCCCGGCACGCCGGCCGGCCTGAAGGTCAACGACAAGGGCTGCGTCGTGGCGCAGAACAGCGCGCTGCGCGGCGTCACCTTCCTGCCCAACGCCGCCAGGCTCACCGAGGAAGGGCGCACGACGCTCGATGCGGTCGCCGAGACGATGAAGACGCAGCTTGACCTCAAGGTCGAGATCTCCGGCCACACCGACTCGATCGGCTCCGAGGCCTACAACACGCTGCTGTCGCAGCAGCGCGCCGATGCCGTGCGCGCCTACCTGATCGGCAAGGGCGTCGAGGAGAACCGCATGACTGCGGTCGGCTACGGCGAGCTCGAGCCGGTGGCGGGCAACGACACCGACGAGGGCCGCAAGGCCAA
>JAYUGN010000214.1:0-4717 GCA_043767605.1 Gammaproteobacteria bacterium | reverse complement strand
GGATCCAGAACGCCAATGGCCGCGTCGGATGGTTCGCCCGCTGGAAATAGCTCTCGTAGAACCCGTCGGCGGCGGCGCTTGTGCCGGGGGCGAACCGGGCGTGGTTGAAGTCACGCTGGAGCTCGGCGGCCATAATCAGTACTATATTAGTCCTATATGCTGAAGCTCGGAAGACTCGCCGATTACGGCACCGCGGTCATGTCGGTCCTGGCAGCCGACGCCGACCACGTTGCGTCCGCCACGGAGCTGGCTGGCCGCACGCACTTGTCCGCGCACACGGTCGCCAAGCTGCTCAAGCTGTTCGCCCGGGCCGGGCTCATCGAATCCTCGCGCGGCGCCAACGGGGGTTATCGCCTCGCGCGGCCCGCGTCTGACATCACCGTGGCCGATGTCATCGCCGCCGTGGACGGCCCGATCGCGCTGACCCAGTGCTCGGTGCACAAGGGCGGCTGCGTGGTGGAATCGCACTGCGGCGTGCGCAGCAACTGGCGCCTGATCAACCAGACCGTGCGCAATGCGCTGGCTTCCGTGACGCTGGCGCAAATGGCAGCGCCGCTGCGCCGCTCGCATCCCGAATTCCCGCTGCTGCCGACTGCCGGCATCTCGGTGCGCTGATGGCTACCGTCACGCAACTCGACGAGCTCCTCGGCAAGAGGACCTACAGCGCGGGCTTCGAGACGAAGCTCGAATCCGATACCGCGCCGCCGGGACTGTCGGAAGACACGATCCGCTTCATCTCGGCCAAAAAGGGCGAGCCGCAATGGCTGCTCGACTGGCGCCTGAAGGCCTATGCGCGCTGGCAAAAGATGAGCGAGCCGCGCTGGGCCCACCTGCACTACCCGCCGATCGACTACCGCGCGATCTCGTACTACTCCGCACCGAAATCCATGAAGGACGGCCCGAAGTCGCTGGCCGAAGTGGATCCCAAGCTGCTCGAGACCTACAAGAAGCTCGGCATCCCGCTCGCCGAACAGGGGCGCCTCGCCGGCATCGCCGTGGACGTGGTGTTCGACTCGGTCTCGGTCGCGACCACGTTCAAGGACAAACTGCGCGAAGCCGGCGTGATTTTCTGCCCGATCTCCGAGGCCGTGCGCGAGCATCCGGAACTGGTGCGCAAGTACCTCGGCACCGTGGTGCCGCAGGGCGACAACTTCTATGCGGCGCTGAACTCCGCCGTGTTCACCGACGGCTCCTTCGTCTACATCCCCAGGGGCGTGCGCTGCCCGATGGAGCTGTCCACCTACTTCCGCATCAACGAGCGCAACACGGGTCAGTTCGAGCGCACGCTGATCATCGCGGAGGAAGGCGCGTACGTGAGCTATTTGGAAGGTTGCACCGCCCCGCAGCGCGACGAACACCAGTTGCACGCGGCGGTGGTCGAACTGGTCGCGCTCGACAACGCGACGATCAAGTACTCGACCGTGCAGAACTGGTATCCCGGCGACGAGAACGGCAAGGGCGGCATTTACAACTTCGTGACCAAGCGCGGCGACTGCCGCGGCCGCGCCAGCAAGATTTCCTGGACCCAGGTCGAGACCGGCTCCGCGATCACCTGGAAGTACCCTAGTTGCATCCTGCGCGGCGACGATTCGGTCGGCGAGTTCTACTCGGTGGCCGTCACGCACCACCGCCAGCAAGCCGACACCGGCACCAAGATGCTGCACATCGGCAAGAACACGCGCAGCACGATCGTGAGCAAGGGCGTCTCGGCGGGCCACGGCATCCAGTCCTACCGGGGCTTGGTGCGCATGCTGCCGAGTGCCACGGGCGCGCGTAACCACACGCGATGCGACTCGCTGCTGATTGGCGAGAACAGCAGCGCGCACACGTTCCCCTACACCGAGGTGCGCAACCCGACGGCGCACCTCGAGCACGAGGCCACCACCTCGAAGATCGGCGAAGACCAGTTGTTCTACTGCCGCCAGCGCGGCCTTTCGGAAGAGGATGCGGTGTCGATGATCGTCAGCGGATTCTGCAAGCAGGTGTTCAAGGAGTTGCCGATGGAGTTCGCGGTCGAGGCACAGAAACTGCTTGCCGTGACGCTCGAAGGCGCGGTGGGCTGATGCTCGCGATCGACAACCTCCACGCCTCCGTCGACGGCAAGAAAATCCTCGACGGCCTCTCGCTCGAAGTGGATGCCGGCGAAGTGCATGCCGTCATGGGCCCCAACGGCGCAGGCAAGTCCACCCTCGCCCACCTGATCGCGGGCCGCGAGGGCTATACCGTCACGCAGGGCAGCGTGACCTGGGACGGCAAGGACCTGCTGGCGCTCGCGCCCGAGGCGCGCGCCGCGGCCGGCGTGTTCCTGGGCTTCCAGTACCCGGTCGAGATCCCCGGCGTCAGCACCATGTACTTGCTCAAGGCAGCGCTGAACGCGCAGCGCAAGGCCCGAGGCGAAGGGGAGATCGACGCAATGGATTTCCTCGCCTGGGTGCGCGACCGCGCGCAGAAGATGAAGATCGACGTGCAGATGCTGCATCGCGGCGTCAACGAAGGCTTCTCGGGCGGCGAGAAGAAGCGCAACGAGATTCTGCAGATGCTGGTGCTGCAGCCCAGGTTGATGGTGCTCGACGAAACCGACTCGGGCCTCGACATCGATGCGCTGAAAGTCGTCGCCGACGGCATCAACCTGCTGCGCTCGCCCGAGCGCTCGGTGCTGCTGGTCACGCATTACCAGCGCCTGCTCGACTACGTGAAGCCGGACCGCGTGCACGTGCTCGCGCGCGGCCGCATCGTGAAATCCGGTGGGCCGGAGCTGGCGCTGGAACTCGAACAGAAAGGCTACGGTTGGCTCGACGATGCGCCCGGCGCGAGTCCCGGCGTCCCGAGGTCTTCGTCAATGACGCCGGGACCGGCAGCGTGAGCGAGGCTTTCGAGGCCGCGTTCGCGCGCCTGCCGCAGGCACAACGCACCCAGCGCTCCGCCGCCTGGCAGGCGTTCCGCGAGACCGGCCTGCCGCGCAAGCACGCGGAAGACTGGCGCTACACCGACTTGTCGACATTGGCACAGGCGACCTTCATTGCGGCACCCCTCACGCATCCAGAACTTCCCTCGCTCGAGGGCGCGGAGACGCTGGCCTTCGTCAACGGCTATTGCGCGGACGGCAGCCTTGCGCTGGTCACGCCGATGGGAAGCGCCCCGCTGCGCTGCGGCATCAGCGCGCTCAACGGCGCGCTGGCCAGCGACGGCCTCAACCTGCGCGTCGCGCCCGGCAAGTTGCGCGAGCCCCTGTACCTGGTCACCTGGTTCGGCGGCACGGACCAGGGCATGGCCCACCTGCGCCACCGCATCGAGCTCGGCGCCAACGCGCGCGCCACGGTTGTCGTGCACGAAACCGGCGACGCCGCGCCTTTCTTCGCCACGCAGGTGTTCGAAGTCGAGCTCGGCGACAACGCGCAACTCGACCTCTACCGCGTGCAGCAGCCGGGCCGTGCCACCCAGGTCGTCACGCGCCTCGACGCGCGGCTGTCGCGCGACGCGCGCTTCAACTGCGTGTCACTCCATGGCGGCAGCGCACTGGCCCGCCACGACGTGAACATCCGCCTCGATGCCCCCGGCGCCAGCGCCGAGCTGCACGGGCTGCTGGTGCCGGTCGCCGGCGCGCACCTGGACGTGCACACGCGCCTCGACCACGCCGCGCCGCACGGCTATTCGCGCGAGACCTTCCGCGCGCTGGTGCCGGCCGGCGCGCGCGCCTCGTTCAACGGCAAGGTTATCGTCCATCGCGGCGCGCAGAAGACCGACTCCGAGCAGCACGTGGACAGCTTGCTGCTCGCGCCGGGCGCGGAGGTCAATGCCAAGCCCGAGCTGCAGATCGACGCCGATGACGTGAAGTGCGCGCACGGCGCAACCTGCGGCCAGCTCGACGAGGACGCCCTGTACTACCTGCGCGCCCGCGGCATTGATCTGGCCGAGGCGCGCAAGCTGCTGCTGGGGGCCTTTGCCGACCACATCGTGCAGCGCTTCGCCTTCGAGCCCGCTCGCGCGCTGGCGCAGCAGGTGCTGGCCGCCAGCCTGCCGTGAGCCTCGACCTCGCCCGCATCCGCGCGGACTTCCCGATCCTGCGGGAGCACGTCCACGGCAAGCGCCTCGCCTACCTCGACAATGCGGCCACCACGCAGAAACCCGAGATCGTCCTGCGCGTGCTCGACGACTATTACCGGCACAAGAACGCCAACGTGCATCGCGCGACCCATACGCTGGCCGATCGCGCGACCAAAGCCTACGAATCGGCACGCGACCGCATCGCGCTGTATTTCGGCACCGCCCGCGAGAGCGTGGTGTTCACGCGCGGGACCACCGAGGCGATCAACCTCGTCGCGCAGTCGTTCCTCCGGCCGAGGCTCGGCGCCGGCGACGAGATCCTCGTCACCGGCATGGAGCACCATTCCAACATCGTGCCCTGGCAACTGGCCGCCGCCGGCACCGGCGCGCGTCTCGTGCCGGCACCGGTCAGCGACGCCGGCGAGCTGATCTGGGACGAGTTCGTCGCGCGCCTGTCGGCGCACACCCGCATGATCGCGATCGGCCACGTGTCGAACGCGCTCGGGACCGTCAATCCGGTCGAGAAAGTGATCGAGGCCGCGCGTGCGCGCGGCATCCCGGTGCTGGTCGACGGCGCGCAGGCCGCGGCGCACGTGAAAATCGAGTTCGACACTCTCGGCGCCGATTTCTACGCAATCTCTTCCCACAAGGCCTACGGCCCCACCGGTTTCGG
>JAYUGN010000213.1:0-1510 GCA_043767605.1 Gammaproteobacteria bacterium | reverse complement strand
GCAAGCAGATCGTGCAGATCCTCGACGAACAGAGCACCGGGCTGCTGGCCGAGCGCCTGGAAAAGCAGCGCAAGAAGTAAGCGAGCCGCAGCAATGCTCGATTTCATCTTCGCTCCCGTCGTGGCCGTCCGCGAGCTGGTCGCGTCCGGCGGCGTGGCCGTGGAGTGGATCTTCCTGGCCTGCCTGCTGATGTGGACGATCTCGATCGAGCGCTATCGCTACTTCAAGCACGTGCTGCCGCAGGATGCGGAAGCCATGCTGTCGCAGTGGCGCGCGCGCGCCGACCACACCTCGTGGACCGCGCGCCAGATCCGCCAGGCCATGATCTCGCGCCTCAACGTGGCGATGAACAGCAACCTCGGTGTGCTGCGAGTGCTGGTGCCGCTGTCGCCGCTGCTGGGCCTGCTCGGCACGGTCACCGGCATGCTCGAGGTGTTCGACTCGATGGCGGCGCGCGGCTCGGCCGACGCCCGCACCATGGCCGCCGGCGTCTCGCAGGCGATGGTCTGCACGCTCACCGGCCTGGCCGTCAGCATCACGGGCCTGTACCCGGTGTTCCACTTCACCCAGCGGGTCCGCGTCGAGACGGAACTGCTGGCCGACAAGTTCGCCTACTGACATGACGAACCGGCTCCGGCGGCACACCGCCCAGGAAGACGACAACGAGACCGGCATCGACCTCGCGCCGATGCTCGACTTCGTGCTGAACCTGCTGATCTTCTTCATCATCACCGCCGTGTTCGTCAAGGAAGTCGGCATCACCGTCAGCCGGCCGAGCAGCCAGCCGCAGAAGCAGGAGCAGAAGAAGGACACCACGATCCTCGTGGCGATCCGCGCCAACGGCGACATCTGGATCGACAAGCGCGTGGTGGACATCCGCGCGGTGCGCTCGAACATCGAGCGCTTCCACGCCGAGAAGCCCGACGCGCCCGTGGTGGTCGTGACCGACAAGGAAGCCCCGACCGGCGTGCTGGTGCAGGTCCTGGACCAGGTGCGCCAGGGCGGCGTCGACAACGTCTCGATCGCGGCGGGAGCCTGAGCCATGCGCCCCAAACAGCACGTCGACAACAGCGGCCACACCGGCATCGATCTCGCGCCGATGCTCGACTTCGTCCTGAACCTGCTGATCTTCTTCATCATCACGACCTCCTTCATCAAGGAGGCCGGCCAGCCCGTGCACCGGCCCGAGGCCGTGACCGCCGAGTACAAGAAAACCGGCAACATCCTGATCGCGATCCGCCCCAACGGCGACATCTGGCTCGACCGCCGCCAGGTCGACATCAAGGAGGTGCGCCCGACCATCGAGCGCTTCCACGCCGAGCGCCCCGAGGACACCGTGGTCATCATCGCGGACAAGGATTCGCAGACCGGCGTGCTGACCAAGGTCATGGACCAGGTGCGTAGTGCCGGCGTCGAGACCGTGTCCATCGCCGCGCTGCCGCCGCGCTGACATGCAGGCCGCCCAGTCCCAGCGTTTCCTCAAGCCGACCGCGTATGCGGCCGGCCTGAC
>JAYUGN010000212.1:0-30284 GCA_043767605.1 Gammaproteobacteria bacterium | reverse complement strand
CGGTGTGGCCGGGCAACACCTCGAGCAGGTCGGTGCGGCCGATCAGCTCGACCAGCGAGCGTACGCCGAGCTTCGCCATCCACATCCGCGTTTCCTCGGCCACGAAGCGGAAATAGTTCATCACCATCTCCGGCAGGCCGACGAAGTGCTTGAGGCGCAGCACCTTGTTCTGCGTGGCGACGCCGGTGGCGCAGTTGTTGAGGTGGCAGATGCGCAGGTACTTGCAGCCCAGCGCTACCATCGGCGCGGTGCCGAAGCCGAAGGACTCGGCACCGAGGATCGCAGCCTTCACGACGTCCAGGCCGGTCTTGAGGCCGCCGTCGGTTTGCACACGCACTTTCTGGCGCAGATTGTTCTTGCGCAGCGTCTGGTGCGTCTCCGCCAAGCCCAGTTCCCAGGGCGTGCCGGCGTATTTCACTGACGTGAGGGGAGACGCGCCGGTGCCGCCGTCATAACCGGAAATCGTGATGAGGTCGGCGTAGCACTTGGCCACGCCGGCCGCGATCGTGCCGACGCCGGGGCCGGCGACGAGTTTCACCGAGACCAGCGCCTGCGGGTTCACCTGCTTCAGGTCGAAGATCAGCTGCGCAAGGTCCTCGATCGAGTAGATGTCGTGGTGCGGCGGCGGGCTGATCAGCGCGATGCCGGGCTTGGCATAGCGCAGCTTGGCGATGTGCTCGGCCACCTTGTCGCCGGGCAGCTGGCCGCCTTCACCCGGCTTCGCGCCCTGCGCAACCTTGATCTGCAGCACTTCGGCATTCAGCAGGTATTCCGGCGTGACGCCGAAGCGCCCGCTCGCCACCTGCTTGATCTTGGAATTCTTCTCGGTGCGATAGCGCTTCGGGTCTTCGCCGCCTTCGCCCGAGTTGCTGCGTCCGCCGAGGCGGTTCATCGCCGTGGCCAGCGCCTCGTGCGCCTCGGGCGACAGCGCGCCGAGGCTCATGCCCGCCGAGTCGAAGCGCTTGTACAGCGCGCTCACCGGTTCGACCTCCTCCAGCGGCAGCGGCTCCTTCGCAAGCTTGAGCTGCAGCAGGTCGCGCAACATCGCAGGCTCGCGGCCGTTGACCAGGTCGGCGAATTTTTCATAATCGCTGTACTGGCCCGAGCGCACCGCTTCGTGGAGCGTGCCGATGATGTCCGGGTTGTAGGCGTGGTACTCCTCGCCGTTCACGAATTTGTACAGTCCGCCCTGCGGCACTGTCTTGCGCGGCGTGAACGCGCGCTGCGCCAGTTCCTCCTGCTCGGCCTGCAGGTCGGCGAAAGTCGCGCCCTGGATGCGCGACACCGTGTCCTCGAAGCACAGGTCCACGATCTCGTCGGAAAGGCCGACGATCTCGAACAGCTGTGCGCCGCGGTAGCTTGCGATGGTCGCGATGCCCATCTTCGAGATGATCTTGTACAGGCCTTTATTGATGCCCTTGCGGTAGGCGTGCGAAAGCTCGGACTCTTCCTTGTCCTTGATCTCGCCGTTGCGCTTCATCTCGTACAGGCTGGCGTAGGCGAGGTACGGGTAGATCACCGAGGCGCCGTAGCCAACCAGGCAGGCGAAGTGGTGCGGGTCGCGCGCGGTGGCGGTCTCGACCACGATGTTGCACTCGCAGCGCAGGCCCTCGCGGATCAGGCGGCTGTGCACCGCGCCGGTGGCGAGCAGCGCGTGGATCGGCAGCCGGCCCTTGTCGAGCGCGCGATCCGACAGCACCAGCACGACCTTGCCGGACTTCACCGCGGCAACGGCCGTGTCGCAGACCTGCTCGATCGCGCGCTTGAGGCCCACACCGGACGCGTAGCCCAGGTCGAGGACTTCGGCGGCGTACTTGGGGTCCTTCTTGCCGACCGCGAGCAGCTTCTTGAACTTCTCCTCGGACAACACCGGCGAATCCACCATCAGGCGAGAGGCGCGCTGGGGGTTTTCCTCGAACATGTTGCCCTCGGCGCCGAGGCAGCATTCCAGCGACATCACGATCTGCTCGCGCAGCGGGTCGATCGGCGGGTTGGTGACCTGCGCGAATTGCTGGCGGAAATAGTCGTACAGCGGCCGCGCCTTGGCGCTGAGCACCGCGAACGGCGTGTCGTCGCCCATCGAGCCGACGGCTTCCGCGCCGGCCTCGGCCAGCGGCCGCAGCACCTCGACGCGCTCCTCGTTGGTGAGCAGGAACATCTTCTGGTGGATGGCGACGTCCTCGGGCTTCATGTGCTCGAGGTGCTCGGGCTTGTCGGCGAGCTTGGACTCGAGCCGCAGCACGTTGTCCTTCAGCCACTTCTTGTAGGGTTTGCGCGCCGCGAGCATGCGGTCGATCTCGGCGGGGCGCACCAGGCCGCCGCCTTCCGTGTCGATCGCCAGGATCTGGCCGGGCCGCAGGTGGCCCTTCTCGATCACTTCGCGCGGCGGGTAATCCCACACGCCGACTTCGGAGGCCAGCGTGATGTGGCGGTCGCGCGTGATGACGTAGCGCGTCGGCCGCAGGCCGTTGCGGTCGGTCGCGCAAACCGCGTAGCGGCCGTCGGTCAGCACGATGCCGGCGGGGCCGTCCCAGGGCTCCATCTGCTGGCTGTTGTACTCGTAGAACGCGCGCACGTCCGGATCGAGGTTCTCGATGTTCTGCCAGGCCGGCGGCACCAGCGCGCGCAGGGCGGCGAACATGTCCATGCCGCCGGCGAGCAGCACTTCCAGCATGTTGTCGAGCGACTGCGAATCGGAGCCGGTCATCGAGACCAGCGGCGATATCGCCTCGATGTCGGGCAGGTCCTTGCAGCGATACTTGCTGGCGCGGGCCTGCGCCCACTTGCGGTTGCCGGAGATCGTGTTGATCTCGCCGTTGTGCGCGAGGAAGCGGAACGGGTGGGCGAGGTGCCACTTCGGCAGCGTGTTGGTCGAGAAGCGCTGGTGGAACACGCAGATCGAGGATTCCAGCTGCGAGTCGCGCAGCTCCGGGTAGAACACCGGCAGGAACGAGGGCATCACCAGCGCCTTGTAGACGATCACGCGGCAGGACAGGTGGGTGACGTAGAAATCGGCGTCGGCCTCGAGCGCCTTCTCGGCGCGGCGCCGCGCCTTGAACAGGCGCAGCTCGAACTCGAACAGGGGCATCGTGTCGGGCGCGGTGACGTAGGCCTGCTCGACACAGGGCAGCGTCTTCAGCGCCTCGGCGCCGCACGCGGCCGGGTCGGTCGGCACGAGGCGCCAGCCGGCCAGCGCCAGCCCGTTGAACGCGCAGGCCTCGGCCAGCGCGGCCTTCTGGCGTTCGCGGCGTGCGGAATCCTGCGACAGGAAAATGTTGCCGGCGCTGTAGTTGGCGCCCAGGCGGAAGCCGAGCTCGGCCCCGCGCGCGCGCAGGAACCCATCGGGCCTTTTCATCAGCAGGCCGCAGCCGTCGCCGGTCTTGCCGTCCGCGGCGATGGCGCCGCGGTGGGTCATCCGGTTCAGCGCCTCGATGGCGGTCGAGACGATCCAGTGGCTCGCCTTGTCGTCCATGTGGGCGATCAGGCCGAAGCCGCAACTGTCTCTCTCGAATTCTTCCCGGTAGAGGCCCGGTTCTTCAGGGCGGCGGGAAGCGGAGTGGGGCCGCTCGGCCCCTGTCTGGCGACGCATGTGTACTCACCTTCGCGACGGTCTCACCCAACGATCCGGGCCATCCTTGCGGAGGGCGCGGGCTTCGTTTTCTGGTTGTGGATTGCCGCAGTGCACCAACAGTGTAAAAGGGGACGCACACCTTTACCAGCACCCCCGGTCGGCCCGCCCCGCCCCCAGGTAAAGGTGTGCGTCCCCTTTAGTCTCAGAGCTTGGTGCTTTGCTCCAGTGCGTAGCGGTCGGTCATGCCGGCGATGTAATCGGCGACCACCAGGGCGCGGCCGCTCTTGCCGCCCTTGAGCTCGGCCCGGCGCGCTGTCGCCGAATGTTCCGTGGGCATGCGCTTCGGGTTGGCGAAGAAGGCATCGAACAGCTGCTCGATCACGGCATGCGCGGCGCGCGTATTCGTGCCGACCCGCGGGTGCCGGTAGAGATTCTTGTGCAGGAACTGCTTCAGCGCGGTGGCTTCACGGCGCGTGGCTGCGCTGAACGCGACCAGCGGCTTTTTCTGCGCGCGCACTGCTTCGATGCTGTCCGGCCCGGCGGCGGCGAGATTCTTGCGCGTCTGGCCGATGACGTCGCTGACCAGCGTGTTGATCAGGCGGCGCACGGTTTCGTGGCGCAACTGCTTGGGCGAGAGCTTGCCGTAGGCCTTGCGCGCCATCATGAAGTGGCGCGCGACCAGCGGCACCGACTCGAGCTGCTCGATCGTGAGCAGGCGCTCGCGCAGGCCGTCATCGATGTCGTGGTTGTTGTAGGCGATCTCGTCGGCGAGGTTGGTCAGCTGGGCCTCGAGTCCCGGCTGCCGGCGCTTGAGGAAGCGCGCGCCGACGTCGCCGAGCGCGCGGGCGCGGCGCAGCGAGCAGTGCTTCAGGATTCCCTCGCGCGCCTCGAAGCTCAGGTTCAGGCCGCGAAACGAGGCGTACTTGTCCTCCAGCTCGTCCACCACGCGCAGCGACTGCGCGTTGTGCTCGAAGCCGCCGTAGGGCCGCATGCAGGCATTCAGGGCGTCCTGGCCGGCGTGGCCGAACGGCGTGTGGCCGAGGTCGTGCGCCAGCGCGATGGCTTCGGACAAGTCTTCGTTGAGCCCGAGGTTGCGCGCCAGCGTGCGCGCAATCTGCGCGACCTCGATCGAGTGCGTCAGGCGCGTGCGGAACAGGTCGCCCTCGTGGTTCACGAAGACCTGGGTCTTGTACTCGAGCCGCCGGAACGCGGTGGAGTGAACAATGCGGTCACGGTCGCGCTGGTATTCGGTGCGTCCGCCGGGCGGCGGCTCCGGGAAGCGGCGGCCGCGCGAGCGGGCAGGGTCGGCGGCGTAGGGCGCGAGCATCAGGCCGCCTGCGCGCAGAAATGGTCCAGCGTCTGCGTCAGCAGCGCCGGGTCGGCCTCGGCCGTCAGCGTGGCGTCGCCGAGCGCCTTCATCAGCACCAGCCGCAACTTGCCGGCCTTCACTTTCTTGTCGTGCCCCATCAGTTCCAGGAATTTCGCCGGTGGCAGGCCCTTCGGCGGCCGGGTCGGCAGGCCGGCGCGCGCGATCAGCGCTTCGCAGCGCGCCGCGTCCGCGGTGGAAATCCAGCCGAGCCGGCGCGACAGGTCCGCGGCCATGCACAAGCCGGTGGCCACCGCCTCGCCATGCAGCCAGGCCTCGTAACCCGTATGCGTCTCGATGGCGTGGCCGAAGGTGTGGCCAAGGTTCAGCAGCGCGCGGTCGCCGGCCTCGCGCTCGTCGGCGCCGACGATGCGCGCCTTCATGCGACAGCAGGCCTCGACGACGTCGGCGGTGACCTGCGGATCGAGTGCCAGCAGCGCATCGAGCTGCGTCTCGAGTTCCGCGAAAAACGCGGCATCGCCGAGCATGCCGTACTTGATCACTTCGGCCAGGCCGGCGCGCAGCTCGCGCGGCGGCAGCGTCTTCAGCGTGCTCAGGTCGGCGACCACGGCGACGGGCTGGTGGAACGCGCCGAGCAGGTTCTTGCCTCGCGCATGGTTGACGCCGGTCTTGCCGCCCACCGAGGAATCCACCTGCGCCAGCAGCGTCGTCGGCACTTGCACGAAGTCCACGCCGCGATGGCAGATCGCCGCGGCGAAGCCGGCCAGGTCGCCGACCACCCCCCCGCCGAGCGCAATGACCAGGCCGTCGCGCGGCAGGGCGCTTTCGAGCAGCCAGCCGGACACGTCGCCGGCGTTCTCGTAGGTCTTCTGCGCCTCGCCAGCCGGCAGCACGAGGCATTGCGCGTCGGTGAGGCCGAGCGTCGCGCGCACGGCGGGCAGGTGGCGCTGGGCCACATTGCGGTCGGTGATCAGCCGCAGCGTGCGTCCGCGCGTCTCGGTGAACGCGCCAGCCTGCGCCAGCAAGCCGGCGCCGATGCGGATCGGGTAGCTGCGCGCGCCCAGGTCGATCGCGAGCGTGCGCATCAGGCGGTGGCCACCGGCCCGGCGTCGAGGTGGCGCTCGATTTCCTGCGCGAGCGTGCGTGCATTGCGGCCGTCCGTGTCGAGCACGAGATCGGCGATCTCGCGGTACAGCGGATCGCGCACGGCGAACAACTGCTCGAGCGTGCCGCGCTTGTCGGGCGTCTGCAGCAATGGCCGGGTGTCGCTATGGCTGGTGCGGCGCAACTGGTGGTCCACGGTCGCGCGCAGGTAGACGACGAATCCGCGGCTGGCCAGGTGCTGGCGGTTGTCGTTCTCGAGCACCGCGCCGCCGCCAGTGGCCAGCACCAGCCGCGAGCCGGTGGTCAGCTCGGCGAGGAGCTGCTTCTCGCGCCGGCGGAAGCCCGCTTCGCCTTCCTTCTCGAAAATGTAGGCGATATCCACGCCGGTTCGGCGCTCGATCTCATGGTCGGAATCGAGGAAATCCATGCCGCGCACCTCGGCCAGCCGGCGGCCGACCGTGGTCTTGCCGGCGCCCATGGGGCCGACGAGGAAGATGTTGGAGCTGGAGTGCACGGCCGTAAGGCTACCACCGGACAAAAAAAAGGCGCCTCGCGGCGCCCTTTTCGGATCCTGCGGCGTGTCAGCCGCCGACCTTCACGCCTTCGCTGAGGATCTTCGGCGTGACGAAGATCAGCAGCTCGCGCTTGTTGTTGGTGGTGTTGTTGGTGCGGAACAGGTAGCCGACCAGCGGCACGTCGCCGAGCAGCGGCACCTTGGTGACCGACTTGCTCTGGGTCTGCTGGTATACGCCGCCGAGCACCACCGTCTCGCCGTTCTGCACCAGCACCTGCGTGTTGACTTCGCGCTTGTCGATCGAGGGGATCACGCCGCCGGTGCCCGAGGCGACGTCCTGGCCACGCGCGTCGTTCTTGACCTGCAGGTCCATCACGATGCGGTCGTCCGGTGTGATTTGCGGGGTCACCGTCAGCGACAGCACGGCTTCCTTGAACGCCACCGTGGTGGCGCCGCTGGAGCTGGCTTCCTGGTACGGGATTTCCACGCCCTGGCGGATCGAAGCCTGCTTGGAGTTGGCCGTGACCACGCGCGGGGTCGAGAGCACCTCGCCGCGGCCTTCGGCCTGCAGCGCCGAGAGTTCGAGGTCGATCAGGAAATTGCCGCCGAGGATCGCGAACGCCGCGCGGCCCGCCTGGCCGGCGACCGGCAGGCTGACGTTGAAGCGGTCCGAGACCGAGCTCGGGAACGACACCGTACCCGGCGTCGCAATCGCGGCGGCCACGACCTGGTCAGTGCCGGTCGAGCTGCCCGAAGTGGTCAGCAGGTGGCCGCTGTTGTCGAAGCCGGTCTGGCTGACGCCGAAGCGCGCGCCCAGTGACTTGCTGAAGTCATTGTTGGCAATGACGATGCGCGACTCGATCAGCACCTGGCGCACCGGCACGTCGAGGCGGGCGACGAGGTTGCGGATCTCCGCGAGGCGCTCGCGCGTCTCGAGGACCAGCAGCGTGTTGGTTCGGTCGTCCACCGAGACCTGGCCGCGCGTCGACAGCAGGCTCTTGCTGCCGGCCTTGAGCAGGGCCGCCATGTCGCTGGCCTTGGCGTAGTTGACCTGGATGATCTCGGAGCGCAGCGGCGCGCCCTCGTCCTTCTGCTTGGTGGCCTCGCCTTCGGCCTTGGCGCGCGCGGCGATTTCGTCGAGCGGCGCGATCAGCATGACGTTGCCCTGCTGCTGCAGGCCGAGGCCCTTGGTGCGCAGGATGATGTCGAGCGCCTGGTCCCACGGCACGTTGATCAGGCGCATGGCGAGCTCGCCGCGCACGCCGTCGCTGATGACGACGTTGTTGCCCGAGACGTCGCCGATGATCTGCAGCAGTGCGCGCACGTCGATGTTCTGGAACGACAGCGAGATGCGCTCGCCGGAGAAGGTCGGCTCCTTGCGCTTGGCCGCTTCCTCGTCCGCGGCGATCGGCTGCAGCTCGATGGTGAACAGGTCCTGGGCCTGGTAGGCCACCTGCTCGAAATTGCCGCCCGTGACGGGCGTCAGGTACACGTTCACGTTGCGGCCCTCGCGCAGCACGTCGATGAACTTCACCGGCGTGGCGAAGTCCAGCACGTCGAGGCGCTTGAGCATGTCGCTCGCGATGTCGGTGTTGCGGAACTGGGCGAGCACGCGATTGCCTTCCTCGCGGACATCGACCAGCGTGCGCGGATCGCCGAGCTTCACGACGACACGGCCTTCGCCCTTCTCGCCGCGGCGGAAGTCGATGGACAGGATCTGCCTGCCGGCGCTGGCGGCGGAGCCCGGCACGGAGGGCGGCACCGACGCATCCATCGAGCTGCCCTGGATGTCGATCAGCACCTTGTTGCCGTCGGTGTGGACGTTGTACGGGACCATCTCGGACAGCTCGACCACGACGCGGGTGCGGCCCTGGGCTTCGGCGGTGGCGACCGAGCGCGCCTTGCCGGTGCCGATGCGGTGGAAGCGCTCGGACAGGCCGAGCTTCGTGTTGGCGAGGTCCAGCGAGATGCGCGCGGGCTTTTCCACGGTGAAGATGACCGGCTCCGGCGCGGTGTCCGCCAGGGTCAGCGTGATGCGGATGCGCTCGCCGTCGAGCGGGGAAACCTCGAGGGACTGCAGCGTGTTGCTGCCGGGCGCGGGGGCGTCCTGCGCCGGGGCCAGGGGCCCGAGCAGCAAGCCGGCCACGAGCGCGAGGCCTCGATACACGTTTGATCGACTCTTCATGGCACTACTCCCTTTACTGCTGCACCAGCGCGACCGTCGCCGGCCGGTTGGTCCATCCGCCAAATCCATCCGGGATGATTTCCACCAGCGAAATCTCGGTCTCGCTGATGCCGGTGATCTTTCCAAAATTCTGGCCGAGGTGGTCGCCCACGCTGACGCGATGCACGATCGCGTCCGGCGCCTTGATCAGCGCGAAGGCGCGTTTCTGCATCGTGATCGTGCCGACCATGCGCAGCGAGTCGAGCGGGAATTCCTCGAGCGGTTCCTTCGGACGGTCCACGTCCGGGCGCACCGCACCGGCGCCGCCGGCCGCGGCCAGGGCCTCGTCGCGCGACTGCAGCAGCGGCACGAAGGGGTCGCGGCGCTCGCTGGCCTCGTACACGAACGGCTCGTACGGCTTGGGCTGGGGCACCGGCTCGATGTTCTTGGTCGTGCGCGACTTGACCTCGCGCGCGTAGTCCTCGAGGTCGCCCATGTCCTGGCCGCAGGCGGCCAGCGTGAGCGTGGCCAGGCCGATGGCGAGCGCGCGCCTCACTTGGCGCCTCCCTTCTTCTTGGGCGGCGCGGTGGCGGTGGTCTCGTTTTCGTCGAGGTAGCGGTAAGTCTTCGCGATCGCCGCCATGCGCAGCTGGCCCTTCGGCGCCGTGCCGCCGACCGGGCTGATCTGCACTTCCTCGATGTTCACGATGCGCGGCAACGCCGCGACGCCGCTGACGAAACCGCCCATCTGGTGATAGCCGCCGACGACGACGATCTTGTTGGGGACCTCGACGTAGAACTCCTTGGGCAGCTCGGCCTGCGGCTGGAACAGTTCCTCTTCGAGGCTGTTGGCCAGGCGCGTCTGCGAGATCTCGATCAGCAGGTTCGGGATGTCGGCCCGGCTCGGCAGCTGGCGCAGCATCGCGCCGAACGAGCGCTCCATCTCGGCCAGCTGTTCCTTGAGCGCGTCGAGCGCGGCGACCTTCTTCTGCTTGGCCTCGAAGTCCTGCTTGAGGCCGACTTCCTGGGCCTGCACGCCGGCCAGCTCGTCGAGCAGCGGCGTCACGAAATAAACGTAGCTGCCGCCGGCGATCGCGGCCATGGCGATGACCACCAGCGCGACGCGGACGTAGAGCGGCCAGCCGCCCGGGTTCTTGGGGTCGAGCGCCTGCAATTCGGCGAGGATCTGCTGGAAGTTCATTACTGGCCTTCCTCGTCGCCCTTGGCGCCGGCCTTCGCCTTCGTCAGGTTCTTGAAGCTCAGGCTGAAGTCAGCCTGGCGCCGCCGGCCGACGTCCTTGGTGTTGATGATGACCAGCTTGGGCTCCGCGAACCATTTCGAGGACTCGATGTTCTTCATGTAGGCCGAGACGCGGCCGTTGGACTCGGCGGTGCCCTCGATCGTGACCGAGGTGCCGGCCTGCTTGAGCGTCTTGATGAAGACGCCATCCGGCAGCGTGTTCAGCACCTCGTCGAAGAAGTGCACCATGGCCGCGCGGCTGGCCTGCAGCTCTTCGATGACCTTCATGCGCGCGAGCAGGTTGGCCTTCACCTTCTCGATTTCCTCGATTTCCTGGATCTTCTTTTCCATCTCGGCGATCTGGCCGCGCAGGAACTCGTTGCGCTGCTTCTGGAAATCGATCGCCTCGTTGACGCCGTAGACCACCAGCGCCACGCCAAGGACGGCGGCCAGGACGCCGGCGCCGAGCATCGCGAGGAACTGCTTCTGGCGGAGCTGGGTGAGCTCCGTGCGCCAGTCGAGTAGGTTGATCTTGACGGCCATGGGGGCGCCTAGTCGAAAGCCCGCGACGCCAGGCCTACCGCCACGAGCAACGCCGACTCTTCCTTGGCGAGCTGCTGCGGCTTGGCGCGGCCGGCGATGGACATCTGCGCGAACGGCCGCGCCACCGCCGAGGGAATATTGAGACGCTCCTGGATGCGGGCGTCGAGGTTGCCGATCTGGGCGCAGCCGCCGGCCAGGATGATCTGGTCGATATGCGTGTACTGGGTCGAGGCCGAGAAGAAGAACTGCAGGGCGCGGTCGATCTGCTGGCCCATGTCGTTGACGAAATTGGCCAGCACCTCGTTTTCGTAGGTGTCCGGCAGGTTGCCGTTCCTCAGCGCCTTGTAGGCGTCGTCGAAGGACATGGCGTAGTGGCGCATGATGTCCTCGGTCAGCTGCTTGCCGCCGAAAGCCTGGTCGCGCGTGTAGACGGTCGCGAGGTTGTGCAGGATCGTGACCGCGGTGTTGGTGGCGCCCATGTCCACGACGGCGACGGTCTTGTTCGCGCCCTCATCCGGCATCTGGTGGCGCAGCAGCTGGCAGGCGTTCTCCATCGCGTACAGCTCGATATCGACCACCGTGGGCTTCAGGCCGGCGAGTTCAAGGGCCGCCGCGCGCTGCTCGATGACTTCCTTGCGGCAGGCGGCCAGCAGCACGTCGGCCACCTCGGGATTTTTCTCCTGCACGCCGATCAGCTGGAAGTCGTAGTTCACTTCCTCGAGCGGGTAGGGCACATGGGCCTGGGCCTCGTTCTGGATGTGCTCCTCGAGATCGCGGCCCTTCAGCGAGGCCGGGACTTCGATGAGCTTGCTGAACACGGCGGGGCCGGCAACGGCCACGGCGGCATTCTTGGTGCTGGTGCCGGATTTCTTCACGGCCTTGGCGATGGCTTCGCCGACCAGCGTCGGGTCCGCGATGTTCCTTTCCGCGACCGCGTTGGGCGGCAACGGCTCGGTGGCGTAAGCCTCCACCTGGTAGCGATCGCCTTTTTTCGACAGCTCAAGCAATTTCACGGAACTGGAACTGATATCCAGTCCGATGAGCTGCTTGGTACCGCCGCCGAACAGCTGCTGGAACATTGGCTCCCCGATTCCCTTGCGCACGCCACGAAGGTGGCTTTACCCCCTTCCGGCGTCCTAATATAGCGCAGTACAGCTGTGATGCAACACTAACTTCCTTTTTTAACTATCGGATTCCCAACCGGAAGATGCCTCCGGCCCCAAGCCTTTCCCGGCCCGGGTCCGGTGCCCTTGACCCCCTCCCATGACCGCTTTCGGACAACGTTTGATCCTCGGATCGGTTTGCGCCGCCCTGGCCTTGCTGCTGGCGCTCGCCGCGTGGGTGCGCTGGGAGGTCATGGCGGATCTGCCTTCGACGGCCGATATCAAGGCGCTGAAGCTCGAGGAACCGCTGAGGATCTACAGCCGCGACGGGAAACTGATCGGCGAGTTCGGCTCCGAGCGCCGGGCCCCCGTGGCCTACGCCGATTTCCCGCCGCGGGTGATCCAGGCCTTCCTGGCCGCCGAAGACGACCGCTTCTTCGAGCATCCGGGCGTGGACTGGCAGGGCCTGGCGCGCGCCGGCTTCAAGCTGGTCACCACCGGCGAGAAGAACCAGGGCGGCAGCACCATCACGATGCAGCTGGCGCGCAACGTGTTCCTGTCGAGCGAGCGCACCTACAGCCGCAAGCTGCGCGAAATCCTGCTGGCGCTGCAGATCGAGCACGACCTCGACAAGCAACAGATCCTCGAGCTGTACCTGAACAAGATTTTCCTTGGCAACCGCGCCTACGGCGTCGGCGCCGCGGCGCAGGTCTATTTCGGCCATGACCTGAAGGACCTGACGCTGTCGCAGGTCGCCGTGCTGGCCGGCCTGCCGAAGGCGCCCTCGCGCGACAACCCGGCGGTGAACCCCCAGCGCGCGCGCGAACGGCGCGATTACGTGCTGAGGCGCATGCACGAGCTCGGCACCATCAGCGAGCTGGACTACCAGGCCGCGCTGGCCGAACTGGTCACCACGCAGACTGAGCAGCCGCGCGTGGACCTGGATGCCTACTACGTCGCCGAGATGGTCCGCGCCGAGCTGTTCGAGAAATATGGCGACGCGGTCTATGGCCAGGGCATCACCGTGGTCACCACCATCGACTCGGCGCTGCAGGCCACCGCCAACGAAGCGCTGCGTCATTCGCTGCGCGACTACGACGAGCGGCACGAGTACCGCGGTGCCGAAAGCCGCCTGCCGGACGCCGCGCTGGCCGAAGTCGCCGCGCAGCCGCCGCAGCAACAGCTCCAGCTCGACGCCGCGCTCGACGCGCTGCCCTCGGTCTCGGGGATGACGACGGTGGTCGTGGTGGATTACTCGGGCAAGCCCAGACCGAAGCTGCGCGTGCTGACGCGTGACCGCCGCCTGCTGGAGATTTCCGGCGAGGGCCTGGACTGGGCACACCTCGGCGACACGGCGCTCAAGCGCGGGGACCTGGTGCGCATCCTGCGGCAGGGCGACGGCTGGCGGCTCACGCAAGTGCCGGAAGTGCAGGGCGCGTTCATCGCGCTCGACCCGCACGACGGCGCGGTGCTCGCGCTCGCCGGCGGCTACGACTTCTTCCAGGGCAAGTTCAACCACGTGATCCAGGCGCGGCGCCAGCCGGGCAGCGGCTTCAAGCCGTTCCTCTACACGGCCGCGCTGGCATTCGGCTTCACGCCAGCATCGGTGGTGCTCGATGCGCCGGTGGTGTTCGACGATCCCGCGCTCGAGGACACCTGGCGGCCGGAGAACTACACCGGCAAGTTCTACGGGCCGACGCGCCTGCGCGAGGCACTGGTGCAGTCGCGCAACCTCGTCTCGATCCGCCTGCTGCAGGCGATCGGCGTGGACTACGCGCGCAACTTCGCCTCGCAGTTCGGCCTGCCGGTGGACCGCATGCCCAGGGACCTGACGCTGGCGCTCGGCAGCGCCTCGTTCACGCCGCTCGAGATCGCGCGCGCCTACAGCGTGTTCGCCAACGGCGGCTTCCTGATCGAGCCGTACTACATCGAGAAGATTTCCGGCCCCATGGACTTCCAGGCGCACCCGCCGGTGGCCTGTCCCGAGTGCGCCGAAGTCCGCATCGCGGAAGCCACGGGCGCCACGCCGCAGGCGCCCGCTGGCGATGTGCCCGCCGCACCGGCAGGGACAGCGCCCGCGACGCCGGCCGCGGCCGCCTCCGGGCCGCCTGCGCTGGCGCCGCGCGTGATCGAGCCGCGGCTGGTCTATCTCATGCGCGACATCCTGCGCGACGTCGTCACCAGTGGCACCGGCGCCAAGGCGCACGAACTTGGCCGCAACGACCTCTCCGGGAAAACCGGCACGACCAACGACGAGGCCGACGCCTGGTTCAACGGCTTCAACTCGCGCCTGGTCGCGATTTCGTGGGTCGGCTACGACCAGCCGCAGCCGCTGGGTCGCGGCGAAGTCGGCGGGCGCGTCGCGCTGCCGATGTGGATGGATTTCATGCAGGTGGCGCTGAAGGGCCGCAAGGAAGAATGGCCGGAGCGCCCGCCGGGCCTGGTGTCGGTGAAGATCAACCCGGAGACGGGCAATCTGGCCGACGCCGGCGCGCCGAACGCGATTTTCGAGATGGTGCAGTCGGAGCACGTGCCGCCGCCCGATTCCGACGCGCAGGCCAACCCGCCGGACCCGGACAAGCCGCAGGATCTCTACTGATTGCGTTCCTTCGCTGCTGAAGACAGCAGCGGTGGTGTTTTTCAGGCGCGTCCGCTAGATTCAGTAAAACCTCGGACAGGCAATGCAATGGTCAAATCCTTGGGGCTTCATGGCAGCCGGCTGGTTCAGGAAGCGGCGCGCATCGTCTGCGAGGACGGGCTCGCCGATTACCGCCTTGCCAAGCAGAAGGCCGCGGAGCGCCTCGGATTCGGGGGCGGCGCAGCGATGCCGAGCAACGCCGAAATTCAGGAAGCCGTCATCCAGTACCAGCGCCTGTTCGGCGGGCGCGCCTATGCCGACCGCCTGACCCACATGCGCCGCACGGCCGTGCAGGCGATGCGCATGCTCGAGGAGTTCGACCCGCGCCTGGTCGGCGCGGTCGCCTCGGGCGCCACCACCGACGCGCACCACGTGCAACTGCACTGCTTCGCCGACAAGCCCGAGGCCATCGACTGGCTGCTCGAGTCGCGCGGCCTCAAGTACGAAGTGGATGAGCGCTGCTACCGCTATCCCGACGGCCAGACGCGCCAGATCCCGGTGATCAGCTTCATGGCGGCCGATGTCGGCGTGGACGTGGCGGTGTTTTCCGAGCGCAACGTGCGCGGTGCGCCGCTGTCGCCAACCGATGGGCAGGTGGTGAAGCGCCTCGACCTCGCGGCCGCGGAGCAGCTCGCCGCCGAAGAGCCGGACGTCGTCGCCGGCCAGGCCTGAAGCCCTAAATCAGCCGGGCGGCCGCCAGCTCGGATTTCAGGTACGCGTAGTAGATCGGCGCCGCGATCACGCCGCCGATGCCGAACGACGCTTCCATCACCAGCATCGCGATCAGCATTTCCCAGGCCTGCGCGCGGATCTGCGAGCCGACGATGCGCGCGTTCAGGAAATACTCCAGCTTGTGCACGACCACGAGGTAGCCCAGCGAGCCGGCCGCGAGCTGCCAGGAGTGCGACAGGCTCACCACCACGATGATCGTGTTCGAGATCAGGTTGCCGATGACCGGCAGCAGGCCGCAGGCAAAGGTTACCGCGATCAGGGTTTTCGCCAGCGGCAACTGGATGCCCATCAGCGGCAGCGCCACGAAGAGGTACAGCCAGGTCACGAAGGTGTTGACCGCCGAGATCTTCACCTGCGCGAAGACCACCCGCTGGAACGCATCCTCGAGCCTCGAGACGCGCAGCGACAGCGATTGCGCGAGCGGTGCGGGGCCGCTGCCCGGGCCAGGGCCCGCGCCGAGCGCGACGATCGAGCCGATGATCGTGCCGACCAGCACGTAAGTCATGGCGCGGCCGGCATTGGCGCCGAGGGCCTGCAGCGCGCCGGCGTGCTCGCGCAGCCAGTCCACCACCGCGGTCTGGAACTCACCCGCGTCGGCCGGCAGCAAGTTGACCAGCCAGGCCGGCCAGGTGTCGCGCTTGCTCTCGATGATTTCGGCCATGCGCCGCAGCAGTTCCGGCACGCTGTCGGCGCCGTGGCGCACGGAGATCACCAGTCCCGAGGTCGTGATCGTCACCACCAGGATCACGGTGGCGAACAGCAACGCCACCGCGACAACGCGTGCGGCGCCCGGCGACAGCCGCAGCCGTTCGAGCCGCGGCGCCACCGAGCGGACCAGCTGGTGCGCGAGCAGGCCGGCGAACAGTGCCGGCAGCAGGTGCAGCTGCAGCACGAGCAGCAGCGCGGCGCCGGCGAGGATCCACGCGGCGATATCGTGCCGCAGCGAGCCGGCGGCCAGCGCGCCGGGCTGTGTCTCGGTCACTTATTTGCGCTTGGCGATCGGCGCGTAGTCGCGCGTGGCGGCGCCGGTGTAGACCTGGCGCGGGCGGCCGATGCGGCTGCCCGGGTCGGCGGTCATCTCGATCCAGTGCGCGCACCAGCCCACGGTGCGGGCGATCGCGAACATCGGCGTGAACATGTTCACCGGGATGCCGAGCGCCTTGTAGATGATGCCCGAGTAGAAATCCACGTTCGGGTAGAGCTTGCGCTCCTTGAAGTAGTCGTCCGACAGCGCGATGCGCTCGAGCTCGAGCGCCAGCTCCATCTGCGGGTCGTTTTCCTTGCCCAGATGCTTGAGCACCTTGTGGCACTGGTCGCGGATGATCGTCGCGCGCGGGTCGAAGTTCTTGTACACGCGGTGGCCGAAGCCCATCAGCCGCACGCCGCTGTTCTTGTCCTTCACCTTGGTGATGAAGTCCGGCACCTTCTTCGCGTCGCCGATGTTGTCGAGCATCTTCAGCACGGCTTCGTTGGCGCCGCCATGCGCGGGTCCCCACAGCGCGGCGATGCCGGCGGCGATGGCTGCGTACGGGTTGCAGCCGGTCGAGCCGGCCAGGCGCACGGTGGAGGTGGAGGCGTTCTGCTCGTGATCCGCGTGCAGGATGAACAGGATGTCGAGCGCCTTGGCCGCGATCGGGTCCACGTGGTACGGCTCGGCCGGCACCGCGAACATCATGTGCAGCAGGTTCGAACAGTAGTCGAGGTGGTTCTGCGGGTACATGAACGGCTGGCCGAAATATTTCTTGTAGGCGGCGGCGCCGATGGTCGGGATCTTGGCGATCATGCGGTGCGCGAAGATGTCGCGGTGCCGCGGATCCTTGTTGTTGGTGGTGTCGTGGTAGAACGCCGACAGCGAGCCGACGATGCCGGTCATCATCGCCATCGGGTGCGCGTCGTAGTTGAAGCCCCCGAAGAAGCCCTTCAGCGACTCGTTGATCATGGTGTGCTTGCGGATGTCGCTGTCGAACTTGTCGAGCTGCGGCTTGGTCGGCAGTTCGCCGTACAGCACCAGGTAGCAGACCTCGATGAAGCTGGATTTCTCGGCCAGCTGCGACACCGGATAGCCGCGGTACAGCAGGATGCCGGCGTCGCCGTCGATGTAGGTGATCGCGCTCTTGCACGAGCAGGTCGAGGTGAAGCCCGGGTCGTAGGTGAAGACGTCGAGTTTTTCGTAGACCTTGCCGACATCGAGGCCGACCGGGCCCAGCGTGCCCTTGATCCCGGGCAGCGGGGTTTTTTCGCCGGTGGCGTCGTTGACCAGGCTGTAAGTGGAGTCAGCCATTGCGATGCTCCCTCGTTGCGCGCGGGGCCGGACGCCAGCGTTCTGGCGGGAAGCGGCCTCGCGGGAGCGACAGGATAGCGTTTTTGCCCACAGCAAAGAAAAAGGCCGCGCGGTGCGCGGCCTCGTTCCAGATTTGCTGCAGTTTCTAGCTGCGCGCGGCCGGCTTCTCGGGCTTCGGCTTGGCGGCGGTGGCCGCCGCGTAGCGCTTCTTGAACTTGTCGACGCGGCCGCCGGTGTCCACCAGCTTCTGCTTGCCCGTGTAGTACGGGTGGCAGGCCGAGCAGACTTCGATGGCGAGTTCCGGCTTGGTCAGCGTGGAACGAGTCTTGAACTTGTTCCCGCAGCTGCAGGTAACGGCGACTTCCGTGTAATTCGGGTGGATCTCGGCCTTCATGGCGCTTCTTCCGGCAACAGCAAAAGGGCGCGCAGTCTAGTCGTTTTCACGGGCCACTTCCACCCGGGAACGGCCGTCGCCATCCACGTCGACCGTCACCCGCATCGGCTGGCAGCAGACGGCGCAATCCTCGGTATAAACCTGTGATCCGGCTGAGGAATCCACCTCCAATTCGACCCGCTCCCAGCAGTAGGGGCACTGGACCTCCTGCGGATCGTTCAGCCGCATATTATTCAGAGACCTTCGGAATGCGGCACGCCCGGACGACCGGGGGATGGCAGGAACAACCCGGTGAGCTGGTTCAGCCAGGTCCGGCCGGCGGCCGAGGGACGCACGATGGCCCCCTCCCGCTCCACGAATCCGCGGCCTTGGGCCTTGCGCAGCGGTGCGTCCAGCGCGCTCTCGGGCAACCCGGTGCGGCCGGCGAAATCGGGGAGCGCGAAGCCTTCGTTCAGGCGCAGCGCGTTCAGCGCGTATTCGAACGGCAGTTCGCTGGCGGCGACGATGCGCTCCTCGTGGAGGGCCTCGCGGGTCCCGGCGGCCTCGAGATAACTGCGCGGCTGCTTGCGGCGCGCGCGGCGGGTAACGCCCTCACCCGGCGCCACGCGCCACCCTCTCCCGTCGGCAGAGGGGATCATGCTGGTGAGCTTGCCGTGCGCGCCGGCGCCGATGCCGAGGTAATCGCCAAAGCGCCAGTAGTTGAGGTTGTGGCGGCACTGCCGGCCCGGGCGTGCGTAGGCCGACACCTCGTACTGCGCATAGCCGGCCTGCGCCAGCAGGGCCTGGCCTGCGAGCTGCATGTCCCAGGCGGCGTCCTCGTCCGGCAGCGGCGGCGGCCGGGCGTGGAACTCCGTGTTCGGCTCGAGCGTGAGGTGGTAGTACGACAGGTGTTCCGGCGCGAGCGCGATCGCGGCCTGCAGGTCTGCCGCCGCCTGTTCCGGCGCCTGGCCCGGCAGTGCGTACATGAGGTCGAGGTTGATGTTGTCGAAACCGGCGGTGCGGGCGAGCGCAAATGCGCGGCGCGCATCGTCCGCGCCATGGATGCGGCCCAGTGCCTTGAGCTTCGCATCGTCGAAACTCTGCACGCCGAGCGACAGCCGGTTCACGCCGGCGGCGCGGTAGCCACGGAAATTCGCCTCGTCGGCCGTGCCGGGATTCGCCTCGATCGTGATCTCGATGTCCGGCGCGAAGGCGAGGCGTTTTTGCACGGCCTCGAGCAGCGTGGCGACGGCCTTGCCGGAGAACAGGCTCGGGGTGCCCCCGCCGAAAAAGATGGAGGCCAGTGGCCGGTGGCCAGTGGCCAGCGACAGCTCGAAGTCCAGGTCGCGGATCAGCGCCGCGATGTAGGCGTCCTCGGGAAATTCGCCCTTCACCGGGTGCGAGTTGAAGTCGCAGTACGGGCACTTGCGCACGCACCACGGGAAGTGGACGTACAGCGACAGCGGGATGCTATCCACGCAGCTTCGCCAGCAACGCCGAGGCGGCGCGTGCGCGATGGCTCAAGCGGTTCTTCAGCGCGGCCGGCAACTCGGCGCTTGTGCAGCCGTGCGCCTCGATCCAGAACAGCGGGTCGTAGCCGAAACCGCCGGTGCCGCGCGGAGCCTCGAGAATGCGCCCGCGCCAGTAGCCTTCCGCAATGACCGGCGAGGGATCGTCCACCGAGCGCAGGAACACCAGCACGCAGGCATAGCGTGCCGTGCGCTGCGCCTCCGGCACCTGGCGCAAGTCTTCGAGGAGCCTTGCGTTGTTGTCGGCGTCGCTGGCCTTGTCGCCCGCGTAACGCGCGGAGCCCACGCCGGGCGCGCCCCCCAAAAAGTCGATCTCGATACCGGAATCGTCGGCAATGGCCGGCAGCTTCGACAGCCTCGAGGCGTGCCGCGCCTTGATCAGCGCGTTCTCGACGAACGTCGGCGCGGGTTCCCCGGGCGCATCGCCCCCGAACCCGGCGGCCGGGAGCAAGCGCCAGCCCACGCTGCCCAGCAGGTCCGAGAGCTCGGCCAGCTTGCCGGTGTTGCGGCTGGCGAGGACGACGTCCATCTACGCGGCCAGTGCGGCCCTTTGGGCCTCGAGCAGTTGCTGGATCCCGGATTGCGCCAGGGCCAGCATCTTGTCGAGCTCTTCGCGCCGGAAGGCATGGCCCTCGGCGGTGCCCTGCACCTCGACGAAACCGCCGGCCTCGTTCATGACCACGTTCATGTCGGTCTCGGCATCCACGTCCTCGGTGTACTCGAGGTCGAGCACCGCTTCGCCGCCACAGATGCCGACCGACACCGCCGCGACCTGGCCGTGCAGCGGATTTTTCTTCACCACGCCGCGCTTCATGAGCCCGTTGATCGCATCCACCAGCGCCACGTAGCCACCGGTGATCGCCGCGGTGCGCGTGCCGCCGTCGGCCTGCAGCACGTCGCAATCCACCGTGATCTGCACGTTGCCCAGCGCATCGAGGTCCACCACCGAGCGCAGCGCGCGGCCGACCAGGCGCTGGATCTCCAGCGTGCGGCCGCCCTGCTTGCCGGCCGCAGCCTCGCGGCGGTTCCGGTCGTGGGTGGCGCGCGGGAGCATCCCGTATTCCGCGGTGACCCAGCCGCCGCCTTTCTCCTTCTTCCAGGCCGGCACGCGCTCTTCGACGCTGGCGGTGCACAGCACCTTGGTGTCGCCGAACCCGACCAGAACCGAGCCTTCGGCGTGGCGCGTGTAGCCGCGCGTGAACGAAACCGGGCGCAGCTGGCCGGGGGCGCGGCCGTTGGGGCGGGACATGGGAATCCGGGCGGAAAAAAGGGCGCGCAGTATATCCCCATGGAATGGGGGCCTAAAATGCGACATGGACGTCAATCAGTGGATCGAAGACTTCGCGCAACTGGGCCCCTGGGAGGAGCGCTACCGCTACCTCATCGACCTTGGCCGCAGGCTGCCGCCGATGCCGGACGGCGACAAGACCGAAGCCGCCAAGGTGCGCGGCTGCATGTCGCAGGTGTGGCTCGCGGCAACCACGGTGGCGGGCCCGCCGCCGTGGCTCGATCTGCGCGGCGATTCCGACGCGCACATCGTCAAGGGCCTGATCGCGGTGCTGTTCAAGCTCTACGCCGGCCGCACGCCGGCCGAGATTGCGGCGCTCGACGTGAAGTCGGTGTTCGAGAAGATGGGCCTTGAAAGCCACATCACGATGAACCGCCGCAACGGCTTCTACGCGATGGTCGAGCGCATCCGCGCGCTGGCAACAAACGCCGCGGCAGCAGCCGCGTAGAATCGGCGGACTGCACACCAGGGAGCTGCTCATGGGTATCGGCGAAATTCTGGGCTGGGCGTTTGTCGTCTTCATCATCGTGACGATGGCCAAGGGCATCGTCACCGTCTCGCAAGGCATGGAGTACACGGTCGAGCGATTCGGCAAGTACCGCGCGATCTTCCAGCCGGGCCTGCACTGGATGGTGCCGTGGTTCGACCGCATCGGCCGCAAGCTCAACATGATGGAGCAGGTGCTCGACGTTCCGTCGCAGGAAGTCATCACCAAGGACAACGCCATGGTGGGCGTGGACGGCGTGGTGTTCTACCAGGTGCTCGACGCCGCCAAGGCCGCCTACGAGGTGTTCAACCTCGAGCACGCGATCATGCAGCTGACCATGACCAACCTGCGCACGGTCATGGGCTCGATGGACCTCGACGAATTGCTCAGCCAGCGCGACCACATCAACACCAAGCTGCTCAGCGTCGTGGACAACGCCACCACGCCCTGGGGCATCAAGGTGACGCGCGTCGAGATCAAGGACATCCGCCCGCCGGCGAACCTGGTCGAGTCGATGGGCCGCCAGATGAAGGCCGAGCGCGACAAGCGCGCCAACATCCTCGAGGCCGAGGGCTTCCGCCAGGCCGCGATCCTCAAGGCCGAGGGCGAGAAGCAGGCGCAGATCCTGAACTCCGAGGGCCAGAAGCAGCAGAAGATCCTCGATTCCGAGGGCCGCAAGGAAGCGGCGTACCGCGACGCCGAGGCGCGCGAGCGCCAGGCCGAGGCCGAGGCCAAGGCGACCATGATGGTGTCGCAGGCCATCGCCAAGGGTGACGTGCAGGCGCTCAACTATTTTGTCGCGATCAAGTACACCGAGGCCCTGGGCCGCATCGCCGGCGCGCCGAACGCGAAACTCGTGCTGATGCCGCTCGAGGCCGCCAGCGTGATCGGTGCCATCGGCGGCATCGCCGAGCTCGCCAAGGCCGCGGGCGTCGCGCCAAAGCCCGCGGGAGCCTGAAGTGGAACTGCAGTTCTGGTACTGGTGGCTGCTGGGTTTCGGCCTGCTGGTCGCCGAGATGCTGCTGCCCACCGGCTTCGTGCTGGTCTGGATTGGTGCCGGCGCGATGGTCGTCGGCGTGCTGGTCTGGCTGATCCCGTCACTGGGCTGGGAGGTCCAGCTGGGCCTGTTCGGCGCGCTGTCGGCGGTGAGCTTTTTTCTCTGGCACCGCTACCGGCCGGCGCAGGGCGTCTCGGACCAGCCGTCGCTGAATCGCCGCGGCCACTCCTACGTGGGCCGCTCGTTCACGCTCGAAGCGCCGATCGTCAACGGCGTCGGCAAGCTGCACGTGGACGACTCGCAGTGGCGCATCACCGGGCCTGACGCAAGCGCGGGCGTGCAGGTGCACGTGGTGGCCGCCGATGGCAACACGCTGAAGGTCGAGCTGGGCTGACCGGTGCAGATCTCGGAGGCCGTCGAACAGGGTCGCGAGAAGCTCTACACGATCGGCGAGGAAGTCGCGCACGCCGCGACGCACGGCCTGGGCGTGGTGCTCGCCATCGCCGGCCTTACGGTGATGGTGGCGCGCGCCACGCTGTACGGAACCTTCTGGCACATCGTCGGCGCGGCGATCTTCGGCTCCACGCTGGTACTGATGTACACGGCCTCGACCCTGTACCACAGCATCCCGCTGCCGCGCGCCAAGAAGATCCTGCGCGTGATCGATCACTCCACCATCTACCTGCTGATCGCCGGCACTTATACGCCGCTGACCCTGATCACGCTGGAGGGCTCCGGTGGCTGGGCGCTGTTCATCGTGGTCTGGGTGCTGGCCTGCATCGGCGTGGTGTTCAAGATCTTCGCCACCGGCCGCTTCGAGAAGCTGTCGCTTGCCATCTATCTCGCCATGGGCTGGTGCGTGCTGCTGGTGATCAAGCCGGTGATGCACACGATGCCCACGGGCGGGCTGGCCCTGTTGATCGCCGGCGGCCTGGCCTACACCGGCGGTGTCGCGTTTTACGTGTGGGAGCGCCTGCGTTACCACCACGCGATCTGGCATGCCTTCGTGCTGGCCGGCAGCGTGCTTCAGTATTTCGCCGTGTTGTTCTACGTGATGCCGGGAGCGCCCGCCGCATGACAAGGTCCCGTTCCGCCAGGGGAATATCGTGAGCGGGAGCTCGTTCACGTCCGCAGCCGCCGACAGCCCGTTGCGTATCGGCTTTGGGGGCAGGTTCGACATCAAAGGCTCGTCCAGCAAGCCGCCGCGCGATGCGCGCGACAAGAAGGCCAACCGCGAGCGCCTGCAGCAGTCGGTGGAGCAGCTCGCCGAGCTGCAGAAAATGCTTTATGCCGCCGATCACCACTCGGTGCTGCTGATCTTCCAGGCCATGGACGCAGCGGGGAAGGACAGCACCATCAGCGCGGTCCTGTCCGGCGTGAACCCGGCCGGCTGCGAGGTGTACTCGTTCAAGCAGCCCTCGAAGGAAGAGCTGGATCACGACTTCCTGTGGCGCTCGGCGCGCTGCCTGCCGAGCCGCGGGCGCATCGGCGTGTTCAACCGCAGCTATTACGAGGAAGTGCTGGTAGTGCGCGTGCATCCGGAGTACCTGGGCGGGCAGCACCTGCCGCACATGCCCAAGTCGCTCGATGCGCTCTGGCAGGAGCGCTACGAATCCATTCGCGACCACGAGAAGCACCTGGCGCGCAACGGCACCCTGATCCTCAAGTTCTGGCTCAACGTCTCGCGGCAGGAGCAGCGCGAGCGCTTCCTCGCGCGGCTCGACGAGCCCGAGAAGAACTGGAAATTCACCGCCGGCGACGTCGTCGAGGGCACGCACTGGAAGCACTACCGCAAGGCCTATGCCGAGATGCTGGCCGAGACTTCGCGGCCCTGGGCGCCCTGGTACGCGATTCCGGCCGACAGCAAGTCGTTCATGCGCGCCGAAGTGGCCGACATCGTGGTGCGCAGCATGAAGCGCCTGAAGCTCCGGTACCCCGAGCCGGGCAAGGACGAGCGCGCGCGGTACGCAGCGCTGCGCAAGCAGCTGCTCGCGCAGAAGACACGCGCCCGCTAGCTAGTCCAGCGGCAGGTGATGCACGTGCACGCCGGGCTCACCCCGTGTCGCAAGACTCACCATTGCAGAGGCGACGTCCTTCGCGTGGATCGGCCGATACTTCTTCAGCGGCCCGACCATGAGCGGTGACAGCAGCGGAGCGAGGATCTGCGCGACCCGCTCCGCGGGGCGCCGCTCGGTGCGGTCGCCGAGGATCAGCGAGGGACGCAGGAGGTGCACGGACTCGAACGGCACCTCGGACACCGCCTGCTCCATGCGCGCCTTCACGCGCGAGTAGGGCGCCGGCGAGTTCGGCGAGCTGCCCGCCGCCGACACGACGATGAAGCGTTTCGCGCCGGCCTTGTGCGCGGCGCGCGCGAGGTCCACGACCATGTGGTAATCCACGCGCTCGAATGCCGCGAGCGAGCCGGCCTTCCTGAGCGTCGTGCCCAGGCAGCAGTAGACGTCGTCCACCTTCAGCACCTCGGCCATGTCGTCGAGCCGCTCGAAGCTGCTCTGCACGAACCGGATTGTGCCGGCGTCATAGTTCGGCGGCCGGCGGCCGATGACGCGGACCTCCGAGTAATCGTTGCGGCTGGCGAGCTGCCGGATGAGGATCCCGCCGATCAGTCCGGTGGCGCCTGCCACCAGTGCGGTGCGAGTCATCGAAAACCTTGCGGCGTCTTGGGGGTCGGGAGTGTAGTGCACTAAGCTCCGGCGATGAAATTACGCCTTGGGCTGATGCTGCTGGCGCTCGCGTTTCGCGCCGCCGCGGCGGACGACCTGCCGTACCGATTCGAGCGCGCATTTCCGGCGCTGAGCTTCGAGCATCCGGTGTTCGTCACCGCCGCACCTGGCGAGCCCAGGCGCCTGTATGTGGTCACCCAGGCCGGCACGATCGAGCGTTTCGACCTGCCCGGCGCGAAAGCCGAGACCTTCCTCGACCTGCATGACCGCGTGAGGCAGAGCGGCGGCGAGGAAGGGCTGCTCGGGCTGGCCTTCCATCCGGACTACGCGAAAAACGGGCTGTTCTACGTCTACTACTCGGCCAGCGAGCCGCACCGCCAGGTGCTGTCCCGCTTCCACGCCAGCGCCGGCAAGGGCGAGCCCGCCAGCGAGAAGAAGCTGCTCGAGGTTCCGGACGAATACAGCAACCACAACGGCGGCATGCTGGCCTTCGGGCCGGACCGCATGTTGTACGTGGCCTCCGGCGACGGCGGTAGCGCCGGGGATCCGGGTAACAACGCACAGGATCTATCCTCGCTGCTCGGAAAAATCTGGCGGCTCACGCCCGAGGGCACGGTACCGGCCGACAATCCCTTTGTCGTACAGAAGGCCGGCCAGAAAGATGCGCGCGGCGAAATCTGGGCCTATGGCCTGCGCAATCCCTGGCGCTTTTCCTTCGATCGCGAGACCGGCGCGCTGTGGGCCGCCGACGTCGGCCAGAACCAGTGGGAAGAGATCGACCTGATTGTGAAGGGCGGCAACTACGGCTGGCGGTTGTGGGAGGGCAACCACGAGTACAAGAATCCGCGCCACCGCCAGGTGGACAACGGCCTGATCGCCCCGGTGGCGGTGTACGGCCACGACGAGGGCTGCAGCATCACCGGCGGCTACGTGTATCGCGGCAAAGCACTGCCCGCCCTGCGCGGCCAGTACCTTTATGGAGACTTCTGCAGCGGCAAGGTCTGGGCGCTGGCCACCGAAGGCGCGGCGCCGCGCACCGGCCGCCTGATCGCGAATGTGCCGAGCCCTGCATCGTTCGGCGAGGACAGCGCGGGCGAGCTCTACGTGGCGTCCTACGACGGCAAGCTGTACCGGCTGGTGGCGCCGTGACGGCCTTCGAGCTGCACGGCACGCTCGCCGCGGACAGTATCTCGCTCGGCAATTTCCCGCTGTGCCGGCTGCTTTTGATGAACGATGTGCAGTACCCGTGGTTCATCCTGGTGCCGCGACGTCCCGGCGCGCGCGAGATCTACCAGCTTGCCGAACTCGACCAGCAGCATCTGCTGCGCGAATCCGCCACGCTGTCGCGCGCGATCATGCAGGCGTATCGCGGCGAGAAACTCAACGTCGCCGCGCTGGGCAACGTGGTGCCGCAGTTGCACGTGCACCACATCGTCCGCTACGCGAATGATCCGGCCTGGCCGGCGCCGGTGTGGGGCCGGCATCCGGCCCAGCCTTACGACGAAGCCGCGCGCCGCGCGCGCATCGATGCGCTGCGGCCGCTGCTGCCGCGCGATTTCGGCTGGGACTGCTAGACTTTTCGGGAATTGAGGGGAGGAAAATATGAAGGGACTTGCGCATCGGGTGTCTCTGGCGTGGCTGGCTTGCTTGGCACTGCCGTTCGCCGTTGCCGCGGCGTCCACCGACGACAAGGCGCCGGCCTACCCGGTCCCCGCGACGCCGTACACGGCGGAATTCCGCTCGGTGTCGTTGCAGGAGCTGCACGACCTGAACCTCGACACCGGCGTCTGGCACGGCTCGCCCAAGGTGCAGAAGGATCGCGCCTGGTACGACGAGCATTTCTACGACACGCTCGCCGCGAAGAAGATCTGGCACCCGGGCAAGAGCGTCTACACGCACGAGCGCGCCGGCCCGATCGACTGGGACATCATCCCGATCCCGCAAAAGGCGCCGCCGCCCTGCGACCAGCCGCAGCCGACCGGCTACGACGCCGAGAGCTGCCGTTACGTGAACGCGCTGTTCAAGGACCTCGAGAAGAAAGACAAAGCCGCCGCGCGCATCGCGCGCGAACAGGTGCGGCGCGGCCGCGACGTCTGGTTCAAGGGCACCTTCGGCGACCAGGACGAGGAATACATGCACACCTCGCGCACCGTCGGCGCGATCTGGTATCCGTGGCTCGACACACGCACACGCAAGCATCGCTTCACCCAGTGGGGAATGATCAACGATCCCGATTGCACGGAAGGTGACGCGTCCACGAACTGGTACGACCGCTGCCCGGATCCGAAATCCAGCGGCGTGCTCGGCTACCGGCTGTACTTTGCCGACCCGACGCTCGATGCCAGCGGCAAGGTGGCATTCGATCCGCAAGCCTCGCCCTACGAGGCGGATGAGCTGCAGAAGAACAAGCGCTATGTCGTCGGTGGGCCCTGCGTGCAGTGCCATGTGGCCTTCGACCCGACGAACCCGCCGCAGGATCCGAACGCGCCGAAGTGGGAAAACATCCACGCGACGATCGGCAACCAGTTCACCAACCAGCCGCTGCAGTACCTGCAGGGCATCCCCGACGACCATTTCGCCAAGCAGGTGATCGGCGGCGCGCGGCCGGGCACGGTGGACACCTCGCTGCAGGCCTCGGACTTCATGCACAACCCGGGCACGCAGAACAACATCATGGATTTCTTCAACAAGCGCGTGTTCGAGGAAGACATCAAGGACCCGATCACCGGCGTCGTTACGAAAGCCCGCACGCGCCACGTGCTCAAGGGTGGCGAGGATTCGGTGGGCGAGGTGCTCGCGCTGATCCGCGTGTACGTGAACATCGGCATGTGCACGGAAGAATGCTGGGTGCCGAAGTTCCCGGTGCCGGGCACCTACTTCGGCGACAAGGCCCGCCAGCAGCCGTTCCGCATCGCCGAGTGCGCCAAGGATTGCGAGGCCTGGAACTACGCCGACGCCAAGATGCCGGAGCTCGCCGCGTTTCTGATCACCGGCGGCCCGACTTACCTGATGAAGGCCAAGGACATCGACGGCACGCCGGGCGCGGCGTTCATCGACGTGAAACAGGTGCCGCGCGGCCGGGCGGTGTTCGCGCGCGAATGCGCCAGTTGCCACAGCAGCAAGTACGCGCCGGATTCGGTGCGCGCCGACCCGTTCGCCCTCGCACGTTTCTACGAAGGCCACGTCTTCGGCAGCGAACAGTTCTGGCAGTACGAGTTCACCGACGAGGAGCGCAACAGCAAGGAGTTCAAGGCGAAGTACCTTGCGGCCGATGCGCACGGCAAGCTGCGGCCCAAGCAGTTCGCCGAGGCCGCCGCGGCGAAGGGCGACGGCCTCCTCGGCCAGGACTGGCTGTCCAACGACGAGCCGGTGCCCTACAACGTGGTCGGCACCAATATGTGCCGCGCGCTGCACGATAACCACAACACCGGCCACATCTGGGAGGAGTTTGCCTCCGAGACCTACCAGCAGCGGCCCTCGCCGGGCGCGGTGCCCAAGGTGCTCAACCGCATGGTGCCAGGCCTGGGCGGCATGACTTTCGGCGAAAAGAAGATCGAGGGCGGCCCGGGCTACCTGCGCAATTTCTCGCTGCTGTCGGCCTGGGCGACCGCGCCGTTCCTGCACAACAACTCGGTCGGCGACCTCACCTTCACCGCGGATGGCGGCATCGACTACACGGTGAAAGGCCGCGTCACGCAGTTCCACAAGGCGCTCGACGAACTGCTGACCTCGGACAACCCGGGTGTTACGCCGCACCGTCCGCAGAAAATCACGCGCACGACGGCCGACCTGAAGCTCGCGCCGCGCGAGGACGGGCAGGGCCCGATCAAGCTGCCGGTGGCTGCCGGCACGCCGGTGGCCTACCTCGCCTCGAGCGATCCGCACGACCCGCTGTTCATGAAGTGCGACGACCTGGTCGAGAACCACGGCCACCAGTTCGGCGTTGACCTGCCGAAAGAGGACAAGGCCGCGCTGGCCGAATTCCTGAAGCTGCTGTGAAAAGAAAAGGGGAAAAAAGAAAAGGGGTCGCAGTCCTTTTCTTTTTGAAGCGAGGCAGCCGCACGATTGGAAAAGGACTGCGACCCCTTTTCCCACCCCTTTTCCCTATTTTCTTGCTCGCAGCCTGCTCGGGCAGTGAGCCCGCCGGCCCTTCGATCAGCGAGCTGGCGAAGAACACCGGTGCGCCGCCGGAATTGTCCGCGAAAATAATCTCCAGCCAGGACCTGCCGCCCGGGGGCACGCGCTCGCTGTTCGACCACCTCGTCGCCAACAACGAGTCGCTGCCGTATCCGTTCGAGAAACTCGTCGCGATAGTGCGCGCACAGGATCCGGCCGGCGCAGCGCCGGTAATGCTGCTGATTCCGCGCGGCCGCTCGCTGCTGAAGGCGCAGGCGAATTTCGAGAAGCCGCGCGCGCTGGTCGCCGCGGATTTCCAGGCGCCGGACACTGGCACCGCGCTGGGCCTCAACGCCCGCGGCGCGCTGTTCCTCGCACTTGTCGAGGACGCCGCCGAGATCGAGGTGATCAGCTACAACGAAGCTGCCGGGCGCTACGAGTTCCAGCTGGTGCAGGACTACCGCGAGGGTGGGCAGCCGCGCATCGTCTACGCCCGCCGCGCCATCTGCACCACGTGCCACCAGGGCGCCGCGCCGATTTTTCCGCAGCGCCCCTGGAACGAGACCAACGGCCAGCCCGAGATCGCGGCGAAGATTCTCGAGGCGCGCGGCACCGCCACTCCTTATATGGGCATCTCGCTGGCGCAGCCGCTAGCTGCGCCGGAGCGCTTCGACCAGCTCACCGACGTGGCCGACTTCGTGCCCGCCGCGCAGCGCATCTGGCTCGACGGCTGCGGCGAGGGCGAGGCCGGTGTGGCCTGCCGGCGCGAGTTGCTCGTCGCTGCGCTGGATTTCGCGCTCGACCCTGGCGGCTTCGACGCCAACGGCGCGCAGGCTCAGCGGCTGCGCGGGTTGCAGGCGGCGCAGTGGCCGCACGAGGGCATCGCGGTAGCCGAATCCGACCTGCGCAACCGCGATCCGCTGGCGGAGCCGAGCACGCTGCTCGGCGCGCTGCGGGGCCTGTTCAGGAGGGGCGAACCGGCAGCGCTGCCGCGCTCGAACGAAGATCTCGAGGCTTTCGAGAAACTGCCAAAGCTGCCGGCCGACCTTGACCCGCTGTCGCCGCGCGCGCCCAAGCGCGTGGTCGCCGCGGCGGATCTCGATGGCGCCTTCGGGCTGGCGCAGCTCTTCACATCCTCGGACATCAAGGCGCTCGACGCTGCCGCCGGCTTCAAGCGGGCGTCACTCGAGGCCGCGGTGGCGCGCATGCCCGCGGCCTTCTTCGAGCTGGCGCCGTTCGCGCGCCAGCACACGGTCAACACGCTGCTGGTTGCGCTGGGGAAAAAGCCGCGGGCCACCGCGTTCCTCGACACCTCCGAGATGTCGGCGCCACAGGCGCTCGGCGTGCCGCCGCTGGCGCTCACGGACGGATCGATGCTGCAGCCGTTCTCGAAATACTGCTTCGCCTGCCACCGCGGCAATCCGGCCCGGCGGCTCAATTTCATGGCGGGCAAGGACGAATCCGAGGTGCTCGCGAACATCAAGGCCAAGGGCGAGATCCGCGACGCGCTCGACTGGGCGCGTTACCGCGGCACCGACAAGGCCGCCAAGCTCATGCCGCCGGCGGATTCGCACCAGCGCCGCGAGCTCGAGGCCGCG
>JAYUGN010000211.1:0-12926 GCA_043767605.1 Gammaproteobacteria bacterium | reverse complement strand
CCGGCGGCGCCAAGCCGGCCAAGGTGCTCGAGATCGGCACCGGCAGCGGTTACCAGACGGCGGTGCTGGCCGAGATGGTGCCCGCCGTGTTCACGGTCGAGCGGCTGCGCGCGCTCTCGGAGAACGCGCGCAAGCGCCTGACCGCGATGCATTACCACAACATCGTGTTCAGCTACGGCGACGGCATGAAGGGCGTGCCTTCGCACGGGCCGTACGATGCGATCCTGGTGACGGCCGGCGCCGAGAGCGTGCCACCGGCGCTGCTCGAGCAGCTGAAAGTCGGCGGGCGCCTGGTGATCCCGGTGGCGTCCGGCCGCGCGCAGGCGTTGCGCCTGATCACGCGAACTGCGACCGGCACCACGGTGCAGGAACTTGGCGCCGTGACCTTCGTGCCGCTGCTGGCCGGCCGCGCCTGAGGCGCAAGCCATGGACGCCCTGTTCGATTGGGTGGCGCAGTTGTACGCGCATCTCGGTTACGGCCAGATCGTGTTCCTGATGGCGCTGGAGTCGAGCGTGTTCCCCGTGCCCTCGGAGCTGGTGATGATCCCGGCCGGCTATCTCGCGGCCGAGGGCAAGCTCGATCCGCTGCTCTGCGTCGCCGCGGGCACGTTCGGCTCGCTGGCCGGCGCGAGCGTGAATTACCTCGCCGGACGCTACGCCGGCCGCGCGCTGCTGCTGCGCTACGGAAAATACCTGCTGCTCAACGAGCGCAGGTATCACGAGGCGGAAAGCCTGTTCCTGCGCAGCGCGAACCTCGCCACCTTCACCGGCCGCCTGCTGCCGGTGGTGCGTCATCTCATCTCGCTGCCGGCGGGCGTGTTCGCGATGCCGCTGCTGCCATTCATCCTGCTGACCGCGCTCGGCGCGGCGCTGTGGTGCAGCATCCTGGTCGCGGCGGGGTATTACTTCGGCGAGCCGGCGGTGCAGGTCGCGCGAGGCTACACGCATGAGCTCAGCATCGCCGTCGTGGCCGTGCTGGTGGCGTTCGCCGGCTGGTTTTTCTGGCAGGCGCGCAAGAAGCCGTGAAGCGCGCGCTCGTCCTGCTGCTCGCGCTGGCGGCCACCGGCTGCGCGGAGTTTTACCGTTGGCCGGACCGCATGAACCGCGCGCCCGAGCGTCGCGTGGCGCCGTTGCCGGACGATGCCTATCGCGTCGCGCCCGGCGACACCGTTTACTCGATCGCCTTCCGCAACCAGGTGGATTTTCGCGATCTCGCGGTCTGGAACGACATCGGCCCTGATTACCTGATCAGGCCGGGCCAGGTGCTGCGGTTAACAGCGCCGCCGGTCGCACCGACCAGCGCCGCCTCGAGCTCGATCCAGACGCACCCGGCCGCGCGGCCACGCGTGCCGGTGGCCGCCACGCCGCAGCCGCAGCGCGTGGATCCGCCGCCGCAGGCACCGCATCGCTGGCAGTGGCCCGTGAAGGGCGAGGTGGTGCGCGGCTTTGGCGGCAGCGCCAAGGGCGTGGACATCGCGGGCGATTTCGGCCAGGTCGTGAAGGCCGCCGCGCCGGGCAAGGTGGTGTACAGCGGCAGCGCACTGAAAGGCTACGGCGAGCTGATCATCATCAAGCACGACGACCTGCACCTCTCGGCGTATGGTTACAACCGTCGCCGGCTGGTGTCGGAAGGCACGCAAGTCGCCGCCGGCCAGCCGATTGCCGAGCTGGGCCTCGGGCCCGAGCAGAAGCCGGTGCTGCACTTCGAAGTGCGGCGCCGTGGCAAGCCGGTGGACCCGATGGAATTCCTGCCAGAACGTTGATATGAAATGAACAGGGTGAGACGCATGCATCGCCTGGTGCTGAGCCTGCTGGCCCTTTCGGCCTGCGCCTGCGGCGCCGAGACGAACCGCTATGCCGGATACATCGAGGGCGAATCGGTGCGGGTCGCCTCGCCGGTGGCGGGCCGCCTGACCGTGCTGGCCGTGGCGCGCGGTGTCGAGGCCAGGGCGGGCGATCCGTTGTTCACGCTGGAGCAGGATCGCGAACAGGCCGCGGTGTCTGAAGCCACGCTCGGCATTACGGCGAGCCGCGCGCAAGTGGACCAGGCCGTTGCGCAGCAGAAGCTTGCCGAATCCAATTACCAGCGCTTGCGCGACCTGCGCAGCCGCGAGGGCCTGGCCTCGCAGGCGGACCTGGACAAGGCGCGTGCGGACCTCGACGGCGCGCGGGCGCGTGTGCGCACGCTCGAGGCGCAGCGGAGCGCAGCGCAGGCGCAGGCCAGCCAGGCCCAGTGGCAGCTCACGCAGAAAACCGTGGCGGCGCCGGTGACGGGCCTGGTCGAGGACACGATCTACCGCGTCGGCGAATGGGTGCCGGCGGGCGCGCCGGTGGTGTCGCTGCTGCCGCCGGAAAATCGCGTGGTGCGCTTCTTCGTGCCGCAGGCGATCGCGGGCAGCCTCGCGCCGGGGCAGGCCGTGCAGGTGCATTGCGATGGCTGTCCCGCCGTGGTGGCCGCGAAGCTCAGCTTCATCTCGCCGCAGGCCGAGTACACGCCGCCGGTGATCTACAGCCGCGATTCGCGCCAGAAACTGGTGTTCCTCATCGAGGCGCGCGTCGAGCCCGCGCAGGCCGCGACGCTGCACCCGGGCCAGCCGGTGGACGTGGAGCTCGGTGGCCGCTGAGGCGGCGATCGAGGTCGAAGGGCTGACCAAGTCCTTCGGCGGCAAGCGCGCGGTGGATGGCCTCACGATGCGCGTGGAGCGCGGCGAGATCTTCGGCTTCCTCGGGCCCAACGGCAGCGGCAAGACCACCTCGATCCGCATGATGTGCGGGCTGCTCACGCCCGATTCCGGCCGCGGCACCTGCCTGGGCCACGACATCCTCACCGAGCGCGACGCGGTGAAGCGCCAGGTCGGCTACATGACCCAGCGCTTCAGCTATTACGACGACCTCTCGATCCGCGAGAACTTCGACTTCGTCGTGACGATGTACGAGCTCGACCGTGCGCGCGAACGGGTGCAGGCCGCGCTCGAGCGCCTGGGCCTGGCGGCGCGCGGCGACCAGCTGGCGGGCACCTTGTCGGGCGGCTGGAAGCAGCGCATGGCGCTGGGCGCCTGCCTGCTGCGCGAGCCCCAACTGCTGCTGCTCGACGAACCGACCGCCGGCGTGGATCCCGGCGCGCGCCGCGAGTTCTGGAAGGAGCTGCACGCGCTCGCGGCCAGCGGCGTCACCGTGCTGGTGTCCACGCACTACATGGACGAGGCCGAGCGCTGCAGCCGCCTGGCGTACATCGCCAACGGCAAGTTGCTGGCGCAGGGCACGCCGGCGCAGCTGCTGGCCAGCCAGGGCGTGCGCACGCTCGAGGATGTGTTCGTGAAAGTGCTGGGCGAGCGGGGCGAGCCGTGAACTTTTCGGCCAGGCGCCTGTGGGGCGTGGTGCGCAAGGAATTCGTGCAGATGCGCCGCGACCGCATGACCTTCGCGATGATCCTGGTGGTGCCGCTGGTCGAGATGCTGCTGTTCGGTTATGCGATCAATTTCGACCCGCGCAACCTGCCCACCGCGGTGGTCGAGGGCGAGCAGACCGCGATCAGCCGCAGCCTCGTCGCGGCGCTGGAGCACTCCGGTTATTTCCACGTGACGCAGCGGCCGCAGAGCGTGGAGGAGGCCGAGCGCCTGCTGCAACTGGGCCGCGTGCAGTTCCTGCTCGAGATCCCGGCCGGCTTCAGCCGCGCGCTGATCCGTGGCGAGCATCCGGCGCTGCTGCTGGCGGCCGACGCCTCGGACCCTTCTGGCGCCAGCAACGCGCTGGCGGCGCTCGGCGGCGTGGCCCAGGGTGCGCTGCGGCGCGAACTGCGCGGCACGCTCGGGGCGCTGGCGCAGGGCCCGCCGCCGTTCGAGCTGCGCCTGCACCGGCGCTACAACCCGGAAGGCATCACCTCGTACAACATCGTGCCCGGGCTCATGGGCGTGATCCTGACCATGACCATGGTGATGATGACGGCGCTGGGCGTGACGCGGGAACTGGAGCGCGGCACGCTCGAGAACCTGCTGGCGATGCCGGTGCAGCCGCTCGAGGTGATGCTGGGCAAGATCGTGCCGTACATCCTGGTCGGCTACCTGCAGGTGGGCGTGATCCTGCTCGGCTCGCGCTACCTGTTCGATGTGCCGATGGTCGGCAGCGTGCCGCTGCTGCTCACCTGCATGTTCGCCTTCATCCTGGCCAGCCTCACGGTCGGCATCACCTTCTCGAGCCTCGCGGGCAACATGGCGCAGGCCATGCAGATGAGTTTCTTCTTCCTGCTGCCCTCGATCCTCTTGTCGGGCTTCATGTTCCCGTTTCGCGGCATGCCGGTCTGGGCACAATATTTCGGCGAGCTGCTGCCGCTGACACATTTCCTGCGGATCGTGCGCGGCATCCTGCTGAAAGGACATGGCGCGGCCGAGGTCTGGCCGAGCCTGTGGCCGCTGCTGTTGTTCGCGCTGGTGGTGATGACGTTTGGTGTTTCGAGGTTCAGGCGGACGCTGGACTAATTATCGAGCGCTGCCATCCGGCTTGATCCGCACGATGCTCTCGACCACCCAGGTATCGTACGAGAAGAAATATCCGCCGACGTAGATGTCATCGGTGCCATCCGCTGCATTCGCGATCGCCCACGCGGATCCGGATAGTTCGGGGGTCGAGGAGAGTTTGCAACCCGCTGCAAACGACGTGGCGATCGATCCGTCCGGGCGCAGCCGAAGGATTCCGCAAAGACCTGGCACACCGTTGTAGCTCGCGAACGTCCCTCCGACGTAGATGTCTCCGGCCTCCCCGGCCGGAGCGACCGCACGGATCGCGAAACCCTGGAACTTGGAACCGCCAAAGCCGACCCCGACCGCAAATGACCCGGCGATGGAGCCATCGGCATGGAGTCGCACGAGGTCGTTGTAACCTCCATTTGTGTGCGAGAACACACCTCCGACGTAAATGTCGCCCGATCCATCGGCAACGGGGAGGATGGCGTAGACCGCATCGAAGCTCAGGCCGGGATCCGGCGCAAAGCCGCCATCGAGCGTGCCATCGCATTTGAGCCGGACAATCCCATCGGCGGGGGCTCCTGAAGCCACGTTGAAACCTCCGCCGACATAGACGTCGCCGGAGGCGTCGGCTGCCGGTGCCATTACGGAGATGCCTTGCCCGGATCCGAAGCGCAGCGTCGAGGAGAACGAGTGATCGACGCTGCCGTCCTCGAGCAGGCGAATGACGCCGCCTTCCATCTCCGCGAGTCCCAATCGTCCTGCCGCATAGACGGATCTGGAGCCGTCGATCGCATTCGCGACAGCGTAGACCTCGCCGAACGTGCCGATTGGAACGGAGAATGCCGGATTGACGCTGCCATCGGGATGCAGCCTGACCATCGCATTGGCCGCCACTCCCGCATAGCTGCTGAAGCGGCCAGCGACGTAGATGTCACCGGACCCATCGAGGGTGGCCAGGAGCTCGCTGCAGACCGGCTCGCCAATCGCGAACGAATTGTCGAGTGTGCCATCCGGGTTCAGGCGCGCGGGACCCCAGCGCGTCGGCACGCCTGCATAGGTCAGCCCTCCCAGCACATACACCTTCCCGGATCCGCTGGCGTCCGGCAATAACGCCCTGACTTCATCGAAGCGGGACAAGAGTGCGTCCTGAATTGCGCCGTCCCCATTGAGACGCGCGAGCCGGTCGGCGCCCGTTCCATCGCCCAAAGGCTGCAATTCGTAGACGAGGTAGTCGAAACCGGTACCTGAATCGAAAGTCTCCGCGCGCGCACCGCTGCGGTGCAGCCTGATGATCCCGCCGGCCGCGACGCCTTGGTAGGTCGTGAATGCGCCGCCGGCGTACACATCTCCGGAACCATCATCGGCAGCGGCAAGCGACAAGACTTGTTTATCAAAACCTCCGGTCGTGTCAAAAGCAGAATCGAGGCTGCCATCGGCATTGAGGCGAACGATCTGGCCGGTCGCCGCGCCTTCGTAGGAGTTAAAAGAGCCGGCAACGTAGAGGTCACCGGAGCCGTCCGCTGCGGCCACCACGTCGTACAAAAATACCAGCGACGAGTCGGAGTCAGCGAACCATCCCACGGTGAACCCGGCGTCCCGGGTGCCATCAGCGTGGAGGCGCACCACCGGGCCGTTGTCCCCAGCGGCAAAGACGTCGCCGGAGCCGTCCATAGCTGACGCCAGCGACACGACAAATCCAGAACGGAAATTCCAGGCAATCGTGCCATCCGGGCGCACACGAGATACGCCATTGGCGCCGCCGGCGAAAATGTCGCCCGACCCGTCGCGTGACGCCGCCAGCGCATAGGCGGAAAGGGTCGTGGCAAAGTGAGGATCCCGCGCACCATGACAATCGAGGCGAATCAGCCCGCGGCTGGCCACGCCCTGATAGGCCGTGATCCAGCCGGCGAGGTAGACATCGCCGGAGGCGTCCGGCGCCACCAGCGCCGCGAACACGGGGCCGTCGAACCCGCTGCCGGTGGCGAAGGCTGGATCGAACGCACCGTGTACGCTCACCCGAGCGGCGCTCGCGGCAGCGTACGAGTCGAAGTGCGTGAAGGAACCGCCGATGTAGAGGCCCCCTGAACCCGGCAACACCGCAATCGCTTCGACGGGATTGTCGGCGCCGCGAGCATGACCGAAGCTCCCGGCGGGAAATGGCGGCGGATAGCCCAGGGCGGTGAGGCATTCGGGCGGCACGACGGGCACCGCGGCTGTCGGCGGGTCGCGATGGCAGCCCAGCGACCCAAACAACAGCAACCCGCATCCAAGGGCGGAAAATATGGCGCGACTATCGATTGTTTCGACCATTTTCAAGTACCGCCAAATAGTGCACACGGACGGCGCACCCGGAAAGCGGGAGTGCGCCGCCCGCCAACCTACTACATCACACGGGCTGATCATCCCCAACGGCACCTTGGAAAGCACCTTCGAAACCACCCAGGCGCAGGTCTCTTTCGGCGAGCCGCCCACATCAGGCGGCGGGGGCACGGGGCATCCTGCCCCGCCGTCGACGCAGGCCTGCGCAATACCGAATACATCGCGCAGGAGGTCGCGGACGATTGTCGTATCGGGTCGCGGAGGTTGCACGGGGCAGCCCTCATCACGATTCAGGCAGGCCTCGGCGAGCGTGACGGCCGCACCGATCAGCTTATACACAGCGTCGGTATTCGGCGGCTGCGGAGCAGGAGTCGGACAGCCCTGCGCTCCCTGCAGGCACGCCTGTGCCGCGTCATAAAGAGGGCGTGAGCCGCTCCGGAACCGGCGACATTCCGCTAGAGCAGCTCCACGGCGCTACCATAGACGCATGAACGCCTCGTCCGAGAACACCGAATGGCTGGCTGAGTTCGACGCGGCGGCGCGGCGCAGTCTGCGCCAGCGAATGCGCTATGCGTTCGTCCGGACCTACAAGCCCGTGCTCGACGATGCGCCTTTTCGCGCCTTCGACTCCATGCATGACTACCGGCAATGGTGCGAAGCGAATCTGCCGTCGTGGTTGGGTTATGCCCGCACGGTTTGATTACGCCCAGGCCGAGGAAATCCAGCGGGTTTTTCTGCGGCATGCCGTTCGATACCTGTTCATCGGCAAGAGCGGCGCCATCCTGCTGGGGTATCCCGACACGACGCAGGATGCCGACCTGTTCACGGAGAAGAGCGAAGCCAACGGTCGCGCACTGGTGGCAGCACTGGACGGGCTCGGCTTCACGCTGGATGCAGGACAGCGAGCCGAGATCATGCGGGGCAAGGACTTCGTCCAGCTCAAGAACGGCCCGTTCGATCTCGATCTCGTATTCGCGCCGGACGGGATCGAAACGTTCGCGGCGGCCTGGGAGCGTCGCGTCATGGTGGAAGGCTTTCCGGTGTGTCATCCGGACGACATCATCGCCAGCAAGGAAGCCGCCAATCGCGCCAAGGACCGCGAGAGCTTGCCGCGACTCAAGGCCTTCCGGGACTACTGGAAGCGCCAAAGTCGCACATAACTTCACATCCCGATGCGACGCCCGATGCGACGGAAAGGCCGAGCGCCTCCGGGCCCGCGCCTAGCCCGCGAAGACCGCCCAGGTGGCGAAATCGTCGGTGAAGTCCTCGAACCGGTGCGGCACGCCGGGCGGCAGGTACAGCACCTCACCCGGACCGAAGGGCTGGCGCTGACCCTCCACGATGAACGTTCCGCTGCCGGAGATCACGAAGTAGACCTCGACGCGCGTGTGCGGCGCCTGCGGGTCGGTTTTCACCGGCCTGTAATATTCGAGTTCCAAGGTGCCGTGCTTGAAGAGCGTGGCGTAGCGTTCCTTGCCCCTGGCCAGCAGCGCCTCCGCGGTTTGCGGCGTGATTCTCTCGTGCATCGCGCATAATCCTCGCAACAGGTTCACGGGCGAATGTATCCCATGGCCACACCGAAGTCGCGGCTCGCAGGCTTGCTCACGGTGGACGAGTTGCGCCGGCGCGCGCGGTCCGGCGCGATCGACACGGTGATCGTGGCCTTCGCGGATCACTATGGGCGGCTGGTCGGCAAGCGCTTCGACGCCAGCTTCTTCCTCGACCATGCGCTGAAGCACGGTGCGGAAGCCTGCGACTACCTGCTGACCGTGGACATGGAGATGAACCCGGTCCCGGGCTACGCCATGGCCAGCTGGCAGAGCGGCTACGGCGATTTCCACCTGCGGCCCGACCTGGCGACGCTGCGCCACGCGGCGTGGCTCGATCGCTGCGCGCTCGTGTTCTGTGACGTGCTCAAGCATGAGGGCGGCGCGCCGGTCGCGCAGGCGCCGCGTTCGATGCTGCGCCGCCAGCTTGAGCGCGCCGCGGCGCTGGGGTTCAATGCGAAGGCGGGCTCGGAACTCGAGTATTACCTCTTCACCGACAGCTATCGCGACGCGGCGGGCAAACCGTACGCCGCGCTGACACCGGCCGGCTGGTACCTCGAGGACTACCAGTTGCTGCAGGGCACGCGCACCGAGCCGTTCCACGCGGCGGTGCGACGCGCGCTGGCGGCGTCCGCAGTCCCGGTGGAAAACTCCAAGGGCGAGTGGGGCCGCGGCCAGCACGAGCTGAACATCCGCTACGCCGACGTGCTCGAGATGGCGGATCGCCAGCTCGTCTACAAGCAGTGCCTCAAGGAAACCGCCGACCGCATGGGCGTGTCGGTCACCTTCATGGCCAAGCCCGACGCGGCACAGGCCGGTTCGAGCTGCCACCTGCACCTGTCGCTGTGGCGTGGCACGAACAGCGCGTTCGCAAGCCGGGACGGCAAGGGCTCGGCGACGTTCCGGCATTTCCTCGCGGGCTGGATCGCCCACGCGCGCGAGCTGATGGTCTGCTACGCCCCGACGGTGAATTCCTACAAGCGTTACCAGAGCGCCTCATGGGCGCCGACGCGCCTGGCCTGGAGCCATGACAACCGCACGGCGGGTTTCCGCATCGTCGGCCGGGGCGATGCGCTACGCATCGAATGCCGCATTCCCGGCGCCGACGTGAACCCGTACATCGCGTACGCGGCAGCGCTCGCCTCGGGCCTCGACGGGATCGAGCGCAAGCTCGAGCCGCCGCCGGCCTTCAACGGTGACCTGTATGCCTCGGACCTGCCGACGGTGCCCACGACGCTGCGCGAGGCGACAAACGCGTTTGCGGCCAGCGACTTCGCGCGCGAAGCCTTTGGCGCGCAGGTGCACGAGCACTACGCGCATTTCTTCCGCACCGAGCAGGCGGCGTTCGACGCCGCCGTGACCGACTGGGAGCACCGGCGCTACTTCGAGCGCATCTAGCCTCATGCGTGCGCCCATCATCGGCATCACGACCTACGGCACCGACGAGCGCGGCCGCTACACGCTGCCTGCCGAATACGTCGAGGCCGTGGACCGCGCGGGCGGTGTGCCGCTGCTGATGCCACCGGTGCCCGAGCACGCCCAGCGGTATCTCTCCCTCGTGGACGGCGTGATCCTGGCCGGCGGTGGCGACCTCGACCCAAAGCACTACGAAGGTGCCTGGCACGCAACGCTCTACGGCATCCACGAAGGCCGCGACGCACTGGAGCTGGCGCTCGCGCGCCAAATCGTCAAGCAAGGCACGCCGCTGCTCGCGATCTGCCGCGGCATGCAGGTGCTGAACGTGGCGCTCGGCGGCACGCTGATCGAGCACCTGCCCGACGCCGTGGGCGAGGGCGTGCTGCATCGCGCGCCGCCGCGCGAGCCGGTGCCGCACCCCGTGACCGTCAAGCCTGGCTCTCGCCTCGCTGAAGTGCTCGGCGGCGATGAATGCGCGCCGCTGTCCTGGCACCACCAGGCGGTCCGCGCGCTGGCACCGGGATTCACGGCCGTGGCGCAGGCGCCTGACGGCACCATCGAGGCGATGGAGATGCCGCGGCATCCGTGGCTGCTGGCCGTGCAGTGGCATCCCGAACTCACGGCACAGAAGGATCCGGCCCAGCAGCGCCTGTTCGATGCGCTGGTCGCGGCCACGCAGAAATGAAGTCCAACGATTCCCCAGGGAGAACGCAATGCGCTTGAAGGACAAGGTTTGCCTCATCACCGGTGCGGCCAGCGGCATCGGCCGTGAATCGGCCCTGTTGTTCGCGCGTGAAGGCGCGAAAGTGGTGGCGGTGGACCTCGGCGAGAAAGCCGGCAACGAGGTGGCGGCCGAGGTCAGGAAGGCCGGCGGCATGGCCACGTTCGTGAAGGCGGATGTCAGCAGATCCGCCGACTGCCAGAACATGATCGCGGTGGCCGAGAAAACCTACGGCGGCCTGCACGTGCTGTTCAACAACGCCGGCATCATGGACAGCCGCGACGACACCGCCGAGACCACCGACGAAGCCGTGTGGGACCTCACGATGGCGGTGAACCTGAAGAGCGTGTTCCTCGGCTGCAAGTACGGCATCCCGGCGCTGCGGCGCAGCGGCGGCGGCTCCGTGATCAACACGGCGTCCGTCGTCGCGCTGATGGGCTCGGCGGCGGCGCAGGTCGCGTACACCGCGAGCAAGGGCGGCATCCTGTCGATGTCGCGCGAGCTCGCCGCGATCCACGCGCGCGAGAAGATCCGCGTGAACGCGTTGTGCCCGGGCCCGCTGCGCACCGAGCTCCTGATGAAATTCCTCGACACGGATGCCAAGAAGCAGCGCCGCCTGATCCACATCCCGATGGGACGCTTCGGCGAATCCAGCGAGATCGCCAAGGCTGCGCTGTTCCTCGCCTCGGATGAGTCCTCGTACACGAACGGCGCCACGTTCGTGGTGGACGGCGGATTGACCAGCGCCTACATCACGCCGGAATAAAGCGGGAATAAAGGGGACGCACACCTTTACCTTTCGTGTGAAGGCCGTTTCCCGGAATAGCGGGTAAAGGTGTGCGTCCCCTTTATTCCCTTATTCGATCACCCGCGTGGCGCCGACGAAACGCTGGCGCCAGTGCTTCTGGGTGATGTCGATTTTCTCGACTTCGCCCTTGTCGCTGGTCGGCGCGTGCACGCCTTCGCCGTCGCCCAGGTACATCACGACGTGCCAGCCGCCCGGCTTGGCACCGGCGAAATTGTAGAAGAGCAGGTCGCCGGGCCGGGCCTTGTCCATCGTGATGCCCTTGCCGGCGCGGCGCTGCTCGGCGGCGGTGCGCGGCAGCTTGACGCCGCTGCGCGCGTAGCTGTACTGCACCAGGCCGCTGCAATCGAAGCCGTCGGACGGGTTGTTGCCACCGTAGTGGTAGTCCTCGCCAACCTGATCGAGCGCAGTCTCGACGATGTCGTGGCGCAGGTCCTGCGCCTTGCTGCGGAACAGGCCGCAGGCAGACACCGCGAGCGCCACTGCGAGCACCGCGGCGAGGCGCATGGTCAGGCCGGTGGCGGCTGCGTCTTCTGCATCGACGGCCGCTGGGCGAACACGGTGTACCAGCCCGCAAGCGCCTCGCGCTTCGCGCGCCACTCAAGGTAGGGCAGCCGGAAGTCCAGGTAACCGAGCGCCACGCCGACCGTGATTTCGCACAAGCCCGGTGTCTGCAGTGCCAGCAGGCCGGCGTCCGAGTTCAGCACGTCGAGCGCGCGCTTGATCGTGGTTTTCTGCCGGTCGAGGTGCGGAATGTAATGGATGCTCTCGGGCCGGCGCTTTTCCATCTGGCAGGCGACCGCGCAGTCGATGATGCCGTCGGCAAGCTGGGTGCGACGCAGGATTTCCCAGCGCTTCACGCCGCGGGGTAGCGCCGTGAGCCCGGGCTTCTTGTGCGACAGGTAATCGAGGATCAGCGCGCTGTCGGGCAGGGCCACGCCGTGCTCGGTAACCAGCGTCGGGATCTTCGACAGCGGGTTGGCCGCCAGGAACTCGTCGCCGGGTGCGAACGGGTCCACGACGATTTCCTCGATTTGCTCCGCGAGCCCAAGCTCCTCGGCCGCGGCCCTGATCTTGCGCGCGTAGGGCGAGGTCTTGCTCGAAAACAGTTTCATCGTCATCACCGCACTTTAACGCACCCGCGGCACGCCCTCGCTGCCGCTGTCATTCCCGCGAATGCGGGAATCCATCACGCCCTCGCTGATCGCGGCACGCCTTCGCTAGTCGCTCAGGTACCCACCGCTCTGCGTCGGTAAGCGTGGTTAGCGCGCGGCGCATTGGGCTTGCTTCGCGATGGCTCGCCGGACCGCCTCTCGCAAAACCTCGCCAAGTCTCGGTTTTGCCTCGCGGCGCCCTTCGGGTTCCAGTCCGGCTGCGCTTGATTCGCTCCGCAAGCCCAATGCCCCGCGCGCCATCACCGCCACGTTCAGAGCGCTACGTCTGTAGTGACAAGCGAGTACGTGCTGATGATCCTCGGTGGCCACGGAAGCAGGCGGCCCGAGTCGGCAGTGATTGCGCGTGGCGGTCGGATGTCGCCCGAGCGGAAGTAAGGCGCAGCCGGACTGGAACCCGAAGGGCGCTGCAAAGGGGAGCCGAGACATGGCGAGGCGAATCCAAGCAGCGGTCCGGCGAGCCATGAAGCGAGGGCGATATCC
>JAYUGN010000210.1:0-12926 GCA_043767605.1 Gammaproteobacteria bacterium | reverse complement strand
GTCCAGTTGCCCGTCGGAGTTGGTGAAGTCCGCCTCGATGCGCAGCGCGCCGGCTGGCGCCTCGGTGGGGACCCGCAGGGCGCTGACCGCCAGGGCGCTCGCGCCACCCTTCTCCTCCTGGCTCGCCTCGCGAACCCCACGGCCCTCCTCGCGGTACGGCTCCCACTCGGGTAATGCGCTCTCGGGCATCAGCGCGCCGGTTGCCGCGAACTGGTCGTTGGCCGCGGCGAAGCGCGCGAGGGCCTGCCCGGTCGCACTCGCGGCGCCAGGATCATCCGCCGGCGATTCGGTCATGCCGTCTGCGAGCCTGAACAGCTGGCCGCGGCTGAAATACCACGGGCCGCGCACGAAGTCCGCCAGCATGTTCTTGGCGAGCTTGAGCGGGATGTCATGAACGTTGCGGAAGCGCGCATCGACATCCAGCCCGGTTCCGAGCCAGGTCACCTGTGCCGGCGACCGCAGGCCATAGCCGTGCGCAAGGTAAGCCAGCAGCGACGGCGTCAGGTCCATCTGCGAGGACACGGCCTTGACGCTCGCCGGCGCCTTCAGCAAGGGCGAATGGATGATCAGCGGAACGTGGTACCGCTCGATCCGCGTCGCCATCGGCAGCTCCGGCAGGCGGTGGTCGCCGGTCACGACGAGAATGGTATGCGGCCATGCGGGCGTGCGGGCCAGGCCCTCGACCAGCACTCGCAGCGCATCGTCGGTGTAGAGGATCGAGGTGTAGATGTTTGACTGCTGACGGTAGGCCTCGCGGTCTTCGGCGGGAATCCCGAGCTGGTCGAGCCGCTGCTCGAGCCGGGCCCCGTAAATGGCCTGGCCCGGAAACGTGTACGGCGTGTGCATCGTGACGGTCTGCACTGTGACCACCGACGGCTGCGGCGGGCCGCGTCCCTCGTCGGCAAGCGTACGGGCCATGAGGTCCCCGTCCGCATAGCCCCAGCTGTTCGCGCGCGTGTAACCGTCCCCGAAATCGTGGGTGTCGACGAGCGACTTCGCCCCCTGACGCTCGAGGAACGGCCGCTCATTGTCGAAGGCCAGGTCGAAGCCGGCGTAGTAGCGCACGTGGTAACCCTGCGCCCCCAGGATGCTGAGCAAGGTCACGTGCGCGGGCAGCGGCCTTGTGTCCGCGCTGCCCGCGAAACCCTTCTCACCGAAAGGGAGCGAGCCGAAGATCGTCGACAGCGCCGCAAACGTCCGGCCCTGGTTCGCGAGGAAGTTCTCGAAATACAGGCTGCGGCCAGCGAGTTCGTCCAGGAACGGCGTGAAGCTGCCGAGCGCGGCGCCCGGCCCCGAGAACGAGCGGCCCAGCCCCTCGACGATCACGAACACCAGGTTCGGCGGCGTCCCGTTGTCCCGGAACAGGGGTCCAAGCACGTCCGGCGTCTGCTCGCGATGCAGGAACGGGAAACGGGCGTCCTCCGGCGTCGTTGCGACAACGGTGCTCGTTCGCGGCCGCGTCAACCAGGCGGCCGTGTCCTCGAAGAAGTACGCCGTCTTGTCGAGCACCAGGCCTTTTGCGTTCAGTGCATCCGCAATACGCCCCTGGCCCGGCGCTGCGATCAGGGCGACAACGCCAGCGGCCAGGCTCGCGAGGGCCACTCGGCCGGAAGGGGTCCAGGGCCGGCGCTCCAGCAGCCAGAGCGTGGTCCAGAGACCCGCGAGCGGCAGCGCCAGGTGCAGGATCGCGGCCGGCCCGACATGAGCGCCCGCGCCGAGCGTCTTGCCGACCTCGCCCGGTGAATAACCGAACAGGTCCGCGCCGAGCGGCACCCCGGTCGTCAGGAAGTACTGCATCAGCACGACGTGCAGGACCACCAGCACCGACCACAGCGCGGCGATCGCGACGCGGCGGCTGCGCTCCGCGGAAACGACGAGCGCCGGCAGCGACAGCAGGAACACCAGCGGCCAGGCTCGCAACAGCGCAACGCCGTCGAGCACGAGCGCAAGCCCGATGCTGCAGGCCCGCGCGCCGGCGGGCGGCATTGCGAGTGCGAACTCGAAGATCCGGGCACCCAGGACGGCGACCAGCAGCGCCGGCGCCAGGCCCAGGACGCGTGACGCGGACGCGCTGATTCTCCCGACGGCGCCGCCTACCACCGCGTGTAGATCGCCGCGGAAAGGCTGTTTTCGGTGTGGTCGCTGTCCGAGTAGTCGGCGCCAACCTTGAGTCCCCAGCGCGGGCTCAGGAAGGTCACCCACGCCACGCCCACTGACTCGCTCCACTGCAGCAGCGTCACGCCACCACGGGTGTTGTCGCCGCGGCTGGTGCCGCCGTTGAGCTCCAGGTAATGGTCGGCGTCGCCGCGATAGTAGTCGCGCAGCGTCAGTCGCCAGCCCACGCTGCCGGAGGTATCGACGTAGGTGACCCGCAGGCGGCCGTAGTAGTCGCTCACGTATTTCGCGACGGCCACGCCGTAGATGTTCACGGTGGTGCCGGTGAAATGCAGCCAGTCCTCGCTCGCCGCCAGCTCCCAGCCCTTGCCGACGCCCTCGTACAGCTCGACGCGCCCGGAATCCCGCGGGAACAGCGTGTGGTCCGGGGCGATCTGGTAGCGCAGGTTGGCGTAAGCGCGGCTCCACAGGCCGACGTAGCCATCCAGGGCGTAAGCCGTGTCACTCGTGTCGAAGCGGTGCACGCCGAGCGCCTCGAGCGCCAGCGAACCGTGGTCGAAGTGCCGGCGCAGCGACATCCCGTAGTTGCGATAGTCGCTGAGGCCGCCACCCGACACCCAGGTCTTCGAGCCGCTCACGCTCGCGCTCCAGCGGTAGCCGAGCGGCGCGACGGCGTCCGGCGCGAGCGAAGACGGCCGCAGCGTGTCGAGCGCCTTCTCCACGTCGGCATCCGGCGCACCCAGCTTGCGAGCCGCATTGAATTCGGCCCGCGCGCCCTTCGTGTCGCCGGCGAGGCGCAGCGCGCGCCCTCGCGCCAGGTGTGGCGCTGGATCCTTCGGGGCGAGCCCGCTCCAGTGGCGGTAGGCGCCCGCCGCCAGCGCCGGCCGGTCGGTCCAGCGATACAGGTCGCCCAGTGCCGACCACGTGTCCCCATAACGAGGCGCTGCGCGCGTCGCCGCCTTGAGGTCGGCTTCGGCCTCCCGCCACCGCTCCATCCACGCGTAGAGGCGTCCGCGCGCGAGCAGGACGTCCGAATTGCCGGGCGAGCGCGCGAGCAAGACCGTGAACACCGCCAGGGCCTCCTTGCGCCTGCCGTCGCGCGCCAGCTGCCGTGCTGCGCCGAACTGCTCATCGAAACCGGGCTCGGCGGGTTTCACCGCGGCAGCCGGCGGCACGGGCTCACTGGACGCCGGCGCGCCCGGATCCGGCGCCTGGCCCATTGCCGCTTGCGCCCCGAAAGCGGCCAGCAGCGCCAGAACGAGCATCCGGTTCGTCATGGCGGGCCCGGTTTTTTGGGGTCGCGTGGCACGGCGGTGTCTTGTTTGGGCCGCTGCCACTCGCCCATCCGCTCGATCTTTCCCCACTGTTCCTGGCGCGTGAACGGAACCAGCCACTTGATCATCGCCCAGGCGCGCCAGACGGAGTTGATCTGCCGGTAGCCGAAGTTCTCGAGCAGCGCCGCGAACGCCAGCCGGAACTGCTGGCGGAACTTTGGATACAGGTGGAACGAGAGTTCCTCGAGAAACAGCGCGTTGATGGACAGCAGCATCCCGATGCCGATGGAAACGAACAGGAAGACGAGGAACGACGCCAGCGGAATGAGGTCGAGCGCCCACAGGATGATCGTGGCGGCGTACCCGAACACCTCGATCAGCGGCCCGATGAGCTCGAAGACCAGCATGAACGGCAGCGCAAGCCAGCCGACGGTGCCGCTGCGGTGCGCGCCGATAAAGTTGAGGTGCGGCGCAACGCTTTCGGCGAGGCCGCGCTGCCAGCGCATGCGCTGGTTGCGCAGCGAGCGCAGGTCGGCCGGCACTTCGGTCCAGCAGATCGGGTCCGGCACGAAAGTGATCCGGTAGGGCCGCCCTTCCTTGCGCAGGTTCAGGTGCAGGCGCACGACGATGTCCATGTCCTCGCCGACGGTATCGGTGCGATAGCCCCCGACGGCGATCATCCGCTCCTTGTAGAAGACCCCGAACGCCCCGGAGATCACCATAAGCGCATTGAGCGGCGACCAGCCCAGCCGCCCGAACAGGAACGCGCGCAGGTACTCGACCAGCTGGAACAGCGGCAACAGCTTGCGCGGCAACTCGACCTTCTCCAGCATGCCGTCGCGGACCGTGCAGCCGTTGAGCACGCGCACGACGCCGCCCACCGCGACGGTTTTCGGGTCTTCAAGGAAGGGCCTCACGACCCGGTGCAGGCTGTCCTGCTGCAGGATGCAGTCGGCATCCATGGTGCAGATGATCGGATAGCGGGCACAGTTGATGCCCGCGTTCAGCGCGTCGGCCTTGCCGCCATTTTCCTTGTCCACGAGCCGCACCTGCGGAAAGCGGGCCGACGCGAAAACCCGCGTGACGGGCCGGGTGGCGATGCGCTGGCGATACGCCTCCGGGAATTCCACCATCTGGAATGCCCGCATCACTTCCTCGACCATCCCGTCCGTGGAGCCATCGTTGATGATGACGATTTCGAACTGGGGATAGTTGAGGTTGAACAGCGAACTGACCGACGAAACGATCGTTTCGCGCTCGTTGAATGCGGGGATCAGGATGCTGACCGGCGGCTGGTAGGATCGCAGGCTCTTCGGCAGGTATTCCGCCCGGTGGCCGCGCATGTAGCCGACCAGCGCATAGAGTGAAATGTAATTGAGCGAAAGGTACGCCGCGTTGATCAGCAGGAAGTAGCCGAGGAACAGGCCCTGGAAGTAGAGCGATACCTGCACCCAGGTTGCGTCGCTCATGCGGCCTGGGGCACGAGCCCCATCTCCTGTTCCTTCAGCACGTGCCCGATGATGTCGCGCGCGTAGGCGTCGGCGTGCGCCTCCCGGAGGCCCGCCAGCGTGTGCCGGCCGACGAAGTCCAGCTTCAGCAGCGCCTGGGCAGCGCGATAGCGCACCCACCACTGGCGGTCGGTCAGCAGCGCGATCAACCTCTGGTCATCGCCGGGAACCCCGAGGCGGCCGAGCGTGACCGCCGCCTGCATGCGCACGTGCCAGCGCTCGTGCGACAGCAGTGGCCGAACGCAATCGAGGTCATTGCGATTCGTCATCACCTGCAGGCACGCCGAGATCAGGCGCTCGTCGGTCGCCGACCCGAGCATCTTGCGGATGACCGGCTCGGCGGCTTCCGGGCTGACGCCGGCGAGAAAGCGGACGAGCCGTGGCGCAATCTCCACGTTGGCTTGAAGGGTGACCCCGGACAGCTCCTGGGTGACCTGCTCGGCGCTGGTCTCGGCCAGGATGGAGGCGATGCTGCCCTGCGACCAGTCACCGCGGCTCACGATGCGCGGCACGAATTGCGACACCGCGCGCGCGGGATCGATGTGCATCAGCGTGCGGGCGGCGCACAGCGAGACCGTGGGATTGCGATCGTCGATGAACTTGCGCAACCGCTCGAAGTTCTCCGGATTCTTGACGTGGCCTATCGCGATCATCGTCACCAGGCGCGAATGGAAGGTGCCGCGGGATAGCCGCGGCAGCAGCCGGCGCTCGAGGCCCACCTCGCTGGCGATCCGCGCCAGGAACGACGTCGTCTGGCCGCGCAGCGGCTCGTGCACGGCGTTCCACACTTCCAGGAAACCCGCAAGATCGCGGGATGCAAGCTGCGGGATGGCTGACGGCTCGGGGTCCGGGTGCGGGACGATGACCTGCCGCCACAACGCCACTGCCCGCGCATGCGCGCGCTCACGATGCAGGACGATCTCGCGCAGCAGGAGGATCAACAACATCATCAGCAGGGCCAGCGCGGACACGCCTACACCGAGCCAGAAGGCGAAGAGGTAGACCGGGTCCGTCGAATGGGTCAGGGACATCAGGGAATGTTCTGCCGCGGCTCGAGCACTAGGATAGTAATGGACTCGAGCCGATCGAGAGACTGAAGGCGTCTTGGCGCCCGCGCGACTCCACCTTCAGGCTCAAGCGCCGATCAGTCGCGCGATGCTGGCGCGATCCGGCGGAACGACACTGCCGCGTTCGCAGACGATGGCCGAGATCAAGCCCGCCGGTGTGACATCGAACACGGGATTCCACGCGCCGAACCCGGCAGGCGCCACTTGCTGGCCGCGGAACTCGGTCAGCTCGGCCGCCATGCGCTCCTCGATCGGGATGTGCGCGCCATCCGGGCACTTCAGGTCGAAGGTGCCGCTGGGCGCCACCACCATGAACTTCACGCCGTGGTGGCGAGCTGCCACTGCCAGCGCGTAGGTGCCGATCTTGTTGGCCGTGTCACCGTTGGCCGCGATGCGGTCGGCACCGACAATGACCCAGTCCACCTTGCCCTGCGCCATGAGAAACGCAGCGGCGCTGTCGGCGATCAAGGTTCCGGCGATGCCTTCTTTCTGGAGCTCCCACGCGGTCAGCCGCGCGCCCTGCAGCCAGGGCCGGGTCTCGCTGGCGTACACCTGCGCGAGCTTGCCCTGCTCGTTCGCCGTGCGGATCACGCCAAGCGCGGTGCCGTGGCCGCCGGTGGCCAGCGCGCCGGTGTTGCAGTGGGTCAGCACGCGCGCGCCGCGGGGCAGCAACGCGGCGCCGAGCTCGGCCATCCTGCGGTTCTGCGCCAGGTCTTCCTGGTGGATGCGCTGCGCTTCCTGCAGGAGCCGCGCACGATCGGCGCCGGTGCGCTGCACGCCGCGCATCTGCGCCAGCGCCCAGTGGAGGTTGATCGCGGTCGGACGCGAGGCGGCCAGCACGGCTTCCGCCGCGTCGTAGGCCTTCGCGCCCCCGCCCGCCAGCACCAGGCCGTAGGCTGCGGCGATGCCGATGGCGGGTGCGCCGCGCACGACCATATCGTGGATCGCGGTGGCCACTTCCGCCGGCGTGCGGCAATCGAGGTAGCGCTCTTCGTGCGGCAGCACGCGCTGGTCGAGCAGCCGCAGGTGATCACCGGCCCACAGGATCGGTTGCACGGAGCTATTCATGCTTGGGTCATGCTTGGGTCATGGCATTGCACGCCACAGTTTAGAATGCGCGGCATTATGCAAAACGCCGACCTGCTCGTGTTTCCGCGCTGGCTCGTGCCGGTCGAGCCGGCCGGCGTGGTGCTGGAAGACCACGCGCTGGTGGTCAGCGGCGGCCGGATCGTCGAGATCCTGCCCGCCGACTTCGCGCGCCAGCGCTACAGGGCGCACGAGACGCTGGACCTGCCCAGCCACGCCGTCACCGCGGGCCTGGTCAACCTCCACACGCACGCCGCGATGACGCTGTTGCGCGGGCTGGCCGACGACCTGCCGCTGATGGACTGGCTGCAGAGCCACATCTGGCCCGCCGAAGGCGCGCATGTCGGCCGCCAGTTCTGCGAAGACGGCGTGCGCCTGGCTTGCGCCGAGTTCATCCGCGGCGGCATCACGACTTTCAACGACATGTATTTCTTCCCCGACGTCACCGCGCAGGTGTCGGTGGCCGCGGGCTTGCGCTGTGCGGTCGGCCTGATCGTGCTGGATTTCCCCACCGCCTGGGCCCAGCCCGGCGAGTACATCCACAAGGGCCTCGAACTGCACGACAAGCTCAAGCACGAGCCGCTGGTGCGCACGGTGTTCGCGCCGCATGCGCCGTACACGGTGTCCGACGGCCCGCTGCGCGAGGTGCGCCGCTACGCCACCGAACTGAACATCCCGATCCACATGCACGTGCACGAGACCGCCAGCGAAGTGGCGATGGCGCTGGAAGCCAGCGGCAAGCGGCCGTGGCAGCGGCTCAAGGACCTGGGCCTCGTTGGCCCCGACCTGATCGCCGTGCACATGACGCAGCTGACCGACGCCGAGATCGCCGACTGCGCGCAGTTCGGCGTCTCGATCGCGCACTGCCCCGAATCCAACCTCAAGCTCGCCAGCGGCTTCTGCCCGGTGGACAAGCTGCTCAAGGCCGGCGTGAACGTCGCGCTGGGCACCGACGGCGCCGCCAGCAACAACGACCTCGACCTGCTCGGCGAGATGCGCACCGCCGCGCTGCTCGCCAAGGGCGTCGCGGGCGATGCGCGCGCGGTCCCCGCGCACGCGGCGCTGCACATGGCCACGCTGGCCGGCGCAAAAGCGCTCGGGCTTGACAGCGAGATCGGTTCGCTGAAGGCCGGCAAAGCCGCGGACTTCATCGCGATAGACCTCGGCGATGTCGCAAGTCAGCCGGTGTACAACGCGATCTCGCAGATCGTCTACGCCAGCGCCCGGCACCAGGTGACAGACGTGTTCGTCGCCGGCCGGCCGCTGCTGCGCAACCGCGAACTGCTGACCGTGGACAGTGCCGGCGCCGTGGCGCGCGCGCAGCAGTGGCAGCAGAAGATTCGCCCCTCACCCTAGCCCCTCACCCTAGCCCCCCCCCCCTGGCCCTCTCCCAAACGGGAGAGGGGAAAGTCTGGTATTTCGCATGAACCACAACGCTGACCCCGCTGAACTGGCGCGCTTCGATGCCATCGCCGCGCGCTGGTGGGACCCGAATGGCGAGATGGGCCCGCTGCACGCCATCAACCCGGCGCGCACGAGCTACATCGAGCGCGCCGCCGGCGGCCTCAAGGGCAAGCGCGCCGTGGACATCGGCTGCGGCGGAGGCTTGCTGAGCGAAGCGCTGGCCGCGCGCGGCGCCAGCGTCATCGGCATCGATCTCGCAGGCGAAGTGCTCGATGCCGCGCGCCTGCACGCCAGCCAATCCGGCGCGAGCGTCGAATACCGCGCCATCGCCGCCGAGGCGCTTGCGCTCGAGGCGCCGGGCGCCTTCGACCTGGTGACCTGCCTCGAGATGCTCGAGCATGTGCCGGATCCGGCCTCCGTCGTCGCGGCCTGTGCGAGCCTCGCGCGTCCCGGCGGCACGGTGGTGTTCTCCACCATCAACCGCAACCCCAAGGCGTACGCGCTGGCGATCGTCGCGGCGGAGTACCTGCTGAACCTGATTCCGCGCGGCACGCACGACTACGCCAAGCTGATCCGCCCGTCCGAGCTGGAGCGCTGGGCCACGCGCGCGGGCCTCATCGTGCGCGAGATTCGCGGCCTCACCTACAACCCGCTGGTGAAGAGCGCAAAAATCTCGGACGACGTGGATGTGAACTACCTGATGCATTGCGTGAAGCCCTGACGCGATGACCACGCCGAAGTGCGTACTGTTCGATCTCGACGGCACGCTGGTGGACACCGCCCCCGACCTCGCCTACGCCGCCAACTGCGTGCGCGCCGAAGCCGGCCGCCCGGCGTTGCCGGTGGCGCTGTACCGTCCGGTGGCGTCCGCCGGCGCGCGCGGCCTGCTGAAGGTCGCGCTGGACCTGGCGCCAGACCACGCCGAGTTTCCGGCGCGGCGTGAACGCTTTCTCGAGCACTACCGCCAGAACATCGCGCGCGAGTCCTGCGTATTCCCGGAACTCGAGCCGGTGCTGCGCGACTTCGAGCGCCGCGGCCTGCGCTGGGGCGTGGTCACCAACAAGCCGGCATGGCTCACGCAGCCGCTGCTGCAGGCGCTGAAGCTCAGCACGCGCGCGGCCTGCGCCATCGGCATGGTCGAGGGCCTCGCGCCCAAGCCGGCGCCGGATTCGCTGCTGCGCGCCTGCCGCGAACTGGACCTGTCGCCGCAGGACTGCATTTATGTGGGCGATGACAAGCGCGACATCCTCGCGGCGCGCGCGGCCGGCATGCCTTCAGTGGGCGCCGGCTGGGGCTACCTGGGCGAGGACGGCCCGATCGAGAGCTGGGGCGCCGACACGCTTGCGCAGACGCCGGCCGAACTGGCGAGGCTCTGCGCGTGAGCGCCATCGCCCCGGCGATCCCCGAACATTGGTCGCCGGCACCGGACGCGCTGCGCGGCCGCACGATCCTGGTCACCGGCGCCGGCGAGGGGCTCGGACGCGCCACCGCCCTGCTCTGCGCAAGCCTCGGCGCAACCGTGGTGCTGGCCGGCCGCACCGTCGCCAAGCTCGAATCGCTGTATGACGCGATCAAGGCTGCGGGCTCGCCGGAACCGGCGATTTATCCCCTGAATCTCGCGGGCGCGAGCTGGAACGATTACGCTGAACTCGCCGCCACGCTGGAGCGCGAATTCGGCGCGCTGCACGGCCTCGTGCACTGCGCGGCGCACTTCAAGGGTTTCGCGCCGCTCGCGGGCGTCGAGCCGAAGGACTGGCTCGAGACGCTGCAGGTGAACCTCACTGCGCCGTTCTCGCTCACGCACCACTGCCTGCCGCTGCTTGCGAAGGCCGGCGGCTCGGTCGTGTTCGTGTCGGATGCGAGCGGCCGCCTCGGCCAGGCGTACTCGGGCGCCTATGGCGTGAGCAAGTTCGCGCTGGAAGGCCTGATGCAGGTGTGGGCGCTGGAACTCGAGCGCGATGCGCGCGTGCGCGTCAATTCCCTGGATCCGGGTCCGATGAAGACCGGCCTGCGCAAGCGCGGTTATGCGGACGGCAGCGGTGAAGAACCGGCAACGGCTGCGCGCGCGATCGCCTGGCTGCTCGTCGAAAGCCGCGCCAGCGGCGAGGCGTTCAGCCTGCGCCGCTGACCGTCGGCGCGCGGCGTCCGCGTGCTGGCGCGGCAGCCGGCGCCTGCACGTCCACGATCACGCGGTTGCGGCCGCGTTCCTTCGCCTGGTACAGCGCGCGATCCGCGCGCTGCACGCTCGCGACCGGCGCCTCGCCTTCGTTCGCCTGGAACGTGGCGACGCCCACGCTCACCGTGACGCGCCCCGTCGGCGAGCCGGCGTGCTCGATGCGCAGCGCCTGCACGGTGGCGCGCAACTGCTCGCCGAGCGCGCGCACGGCCTCGGGCTGCACGTCGTAGAACAGGCCGATGAATTCCTCGCCGCCATAGCGGCCGACGATGTCGGACGGACGGCGGAATTCCACCTTCAGCGCGCGCGCCACTTCGCGCAGGCAGGCATCGCCGCGCACGTGACCGTAGCGGTCGTTGTAGGCCTTGAAGTGATCCACGTCGAGCAGGGCCACCGCCATCCACAGGCGATCGCGCGCCGCCTGCGCCGCCAGGCGCCCGTACTGCTCGAAGAACGCGAGGCGATTGAACAGCCCGGTCAGCGAATCGGTGGTCGCGATCTCGGCGTAGATGCGGCGCTTCAGGAAACTCTCGCGCTCGACCCGCTCGATCGAGTAGAGCGCGGCGGCGCCGAGTGCGAGCGACAGCCCGATGAACAGGAGCTCGAACGACCACGGCCGCCCGGCCAGCCCGCCGGCGAGGCCTCCGGCCAGCGTGATCGCAAACATCAGGACGCCCCCCGTCAGCGCCTTGCGGAACAACAGGCCGCTGAACAGGTAAAGGTGGAACGAGCCGAGGATCATGCCTTCGTAGTGGTGCTCCAGCCCGTAGCGCCGGCCGGCGATCTCGAGGCCGGTGATGCCGGCTGCGAACGCTGCGTAGGCGAGCAGCGTCAGCCAGGGCAGCACGAAGCGCGCGGGCTTCACGAAAGTCGCCGCGACCACCAGCGCCATGGCGCCGATGAACAGGAGCCGCAGCTTCAGGCTGAGGGCGCCGCCCACGCCGAAATCGGCGCTCAGCCGCAGCAGCGTGAACCCGCCGTACAGTGCGATCACGGCTGCAAGGCCGATGCGCGTGCGCCACAGGTGGCGCAGGGTGAACTCCTCGTGGAACTCGCTTTCGAGCGGCTGGGCGAAGCGCATGCCGCGGAAGCCCGCGGCGAGCTGGTCCTGGTAAGGACGCTCGGACGCCCCTTCGCTCACGACTTGCGCGCGCCTCGTGCCGGTTTCTCGGCGGCCAGGCCCACGGCGCGCTCCAGCGCGCGGATCTCGTGAGGTTCCAGCTCGCGGTAGCCGGCCGAGCGGATCCCGCGGCCCAGCTCGATCGGCCCGTAGCGCGTGCGGATCAGGCGGCTCACCTGGCAGCGCTGGCTCTCCCACATGCGGCGCACCAGGCGGTTGCGGCCCTGCTTCACCACCACCTGGAACCAGCGGTTGGCGGAGCCGGACTTGCCACTCTTGCCACCCTGGCTCCCGCCGCCCTCGTCGTCCTCGTCGTCCGGGCCGGGGCCGTCGGAGCGGAAGACTTTCTCGAAATATCCCTTGCCGTCGTCGAGCTCCACGCCCTCACGCAGGTTGCGCAGCGTCTGGTCGTCCACTTCGCCGAGCACGCGCACCGCGTACTCGCGCTCGATCTCGAAGCTCGGGTGCATGAGCCGCTGCGCCAGCGCTCCGGAATTGGTGAACAGCAGCAGCCCCGAGGTGCTGATGTCGAGCCGGCCGATCGCGATCCAGCGGCTGCCCTCGAGCTTGGGCAGCTTGCGGAATACGGTGCGGCGGCCTTCCGGGTCGTCGCGCGTGACGATCTCGCCGCTGCGCTTCTTGTAGGCCAGCACGCGCAGCGGCTCCTGGACCGCGCCCAGCGCAATGCCCTTGCCTTTCACCTGCACGCGGTCGAGCAGCGAGATTTTCTGGCCGATCGTCGCAGTCTCGCCGTTGACGGTGACCTTGCCCTCGCGGATCCAGTCCTCGATGTGGCGGCGCGAGCCGACGCCCGCGTTGGCCAGGACTTTCTGGATGCGTTCTTTCACAGGAGCCTGTTGGTGATCACGCTAGTGCAGCGTGGCGTCGGCCACCGGCGCCGCGCCCGGAGGATCCGTCGCAGCGGTTTCATCCGGAGCGGCGGCCTGCGCGTCCACCGGCGCGCTGGCGTTGAGCCGCATCAGCGCGGCTTCGAGCTGGGCCGGATCCTTGACCTCGGGCAGCGAAGGCAGCTCGTCGAGTGCCTTGAGGTTGAAGTCGTCGAGGAACTGCGGCGCGGTGCCGAGCAAGGCCGGGCGGCCCGGCACTTCCTTCACGCCGACTTCGCGCACCCAGCCACGGTCGAGCAAGGTCTTGACGATGGTCGGCGACAACGAC
>JAYUGN010000209.1:0-1516 GCA_043767605.1 Gammaproteobacteria bacterium | reverse complement strand
GCTCGATGCGCTCGCGGTGCAGATGAAGCAGGACGGCGCAGATGCGCGCGCCTGGCTGGCGGGGGCCCGCCATGGCTGACGACACCAGGGATTACAAGGCCACGCTGAACCTGCCGGAGACGAAGTTCCCGATGCAGGCGAACCTGGCGCAGCGCGAGCCGGAGATGCTCAAGCGCTGGGAGTCGACGGATCTTTACGGCTCGGTGCAGCGCGCGACAAGCGAGCGGCCGGCCTACTGGTTCGTGGACGGCCCGCCCTACGCCAACGGCGACATCCACATCGGCCACGCCGTGAACAAGGTGCTGAAGGACATCGTGGTGAAGGCGGCGCGCCTCGCCGGCCACCACGCGCCCTTCATCCCGGGTTGGGATTGCCACGGCCTGCCGATCGAGCACCAGGTCGAGAAGAAATTCGGCAAGGTCGGCCAGAAAGAGCAAGGTCAGCTCGACGCGCAGGCTTTCCGGGCCAAGTGCCGCGAGTACGCGACCGAGCAGATCGAGCGGCAGAAGGTCGATTTCAAGCGCCTCGGCGTGCTGGCGGACTGGGACAAGCCCTACCTGACGATGGACCGCGGCTTCGAAGCCGGGCAGCTGCGCGCGCTGGCGCAGATCGTCGAGCGCGGCCACGTGGTGCGCGGCGCCAAGCCGGTGCACTGGTGCCTGGACTGCGGCTCCTCGCTGGCCGAGGCCGAAGTCGAATACCAGGACAAGAAGTCGCCGGCAATCGACGTGATTTTCCGCGCGGCGGATGCGGGTGCGGTTGCTGCGAAATTTTCCCCTCACCCCGACCCTCTCCCCGCGATGCGGGGAGAGGGAGAAAAACAGCGGGGAGAGGGAGTAGATCAGCGGGGAGAGGGAGAAGACATTGGCTTCGTCATCTGGACGACCACGCCGTGGACGCTGCCGGCCAACCAGGCCATTTCCGCGCATCCCGATTTTTCGTACGTGCTCGCGGCCTTCGAAGGCCTGCCGGCATTGATCGTGGCCGAAGAGCTGCTCGGCGCCTTTGCCAAGCGCCTCGGCAGCGAGCCGAAGATCCTCGGTCGCGCCAAAGGCTCGGCGCTCGAAGGCCTCAAGGCGAAGCATCCGTTCGCGGGCCGCGACGTGCCGCTGATCCTGGGCGAGCACGTGACACTCGAGACCGGCACGGGCCTGGTCCACACCGCACCGGCGCACGGCCTGGAGGATTTCGTCGTCGGCGCGCAGTACAAGCTGCCGGTCGACAACCCCGTGATGAACAACGGCGTGTTCGTCGCGGGCACGCCGCTGGTGGGCGGACAGCACGTGCGCAAGGCCGACCCGATCGTGATCGAAGGCCTGCGCGCCGCGCACGCGCTCGCGCACCTGGCCGAGATCACGCACAGCTATCCGCACTGCTGGCGCCACAAGACGCCGCTGATCTTCCGCGCCACGCCGCAGTGGTTCATCTCGATGGACGACCAGGGCCTGCGCAAGGCTGCGCTGGCGGGCATCGCCGCGACGCGCTGGATCCCGGACTGGGGCGAGGCGCGCATCCG
>JAYUGN010000208.1:0-13010 GCA_043767605.1 Gammaproteobacteria bacterium | reverse complement strand
GCGAATCGCGCGCGGCGCTGGGCCGCGATGAATTCCTCAAGCGCGTCTGGATCTGGAAGGAAGAGTCCGGCGGCACGATCGGTTCGCAAATCCGCCGCATGGGCAACTCGGTGGACTGGTCGCGCGACCGCTTCACGATGGATGCCGGCTACTCCAGGGCCGTGACCGAACATTTCATCCGGCTCCATGAAGAAGGCCTGATCTACCGCGGCAAGCGCCTGGTGAACTGGGACCCGGTGCTGCTGACCGCGATCTCGGATCTGGAAGTCGCGAGCACCGAGGAGAACGGCAAGCTCTGGCACCTGCGCTATCCGCTCGCGGATGGCAGCGGTTCGGTGATCGTGGCGACCACGAGACCCGAGACGATGCTCGGCGACACCGCGGTGGCGGTGCATCCCGACGACGCGCGCTACGCCGCGCTGGTGGGCAAGAACCTGAAGCTGCCGCTGACCGGCCGCGAGATCCCGGTGGTAGCCGATACGTTCGTGGATCGCGAATTCGGCACCGGCTGCGTCAAGATCACGCCGGCGCACGACTTCAACGACTACGCGCTGGGGCAGCGGCACAAGCTCCCGCTGATCAACCTGTTCACGCCCGACGCCAGGCTCAATGACAACGCGCCGGCCGCCTATCGCGGCCTGGACCGTTTCGATGCGCGCAAGAAGGTGGTGGCCGACCTCGAGGCACAGGGTTTCCTCGAGAAGGTAGTCGACCACACGCTGCAGGTGCCGCGCGGCGACCGCAGCGGCGCGGTACTCGAGCCCTACCTCACCGACCAGTGGTACGTGGACCTCACGCGCGAGACGCTCGATGACGGACGCCCCGGCGGGCTGGCCCGCATCACGCGCCCGGCAATCGAGGCGGTGGAGAGCGGCCGCATCAGGTTCGTGCCCGACAACTGGAGCACCACGTATTTCCAGTGGCTGCGCAACATCCAGGACTGGTGCATCTCGAGACAATTGTGGTGGGGCCATCGCATCCCGGCCTGGTACGACGAGGCCGGCACGGCCTGGGTCGGCCGCACCGAAGAAGAAGTGCGCGCGAAGCACAAGATCCCCGCCGGCACGGCGTTGCGCCAGGACGAGGATGTATTCGACACCTGGTTCTCCTCGGACATCTGGCCGATGGCCACGCTCGGCTGGCCGGAAGAAACCGATTCGTTCAAGCGCTACTACCCCGGCAGCGTGCTCGTCACCGGTTTCGACATCATCTTCTTCTGGGTCGCGCGCATGGTGATGATGGGCCAGTTCTTCACCGGCAAGCCGCCGTTCTCGGAGGTCTACATCCACGGCCTGATCCGCGATGCGGAAGGCCAGAAGATGAGCAAGAGCAAGGGCAACATCCTGGACCCGCTGGATCTCGTGGACGGCATCGGCCTCGAGGACCTGGTGAAGAAACGCACCGGCGGCCTGATGCAGCCGCAGATGGCGCAGAAAATCGAGAAGGCCACGCGCAAGCAGTTCGCGCAAGGCATTGCGCCGGTGGGCGTGGATGCGCTGCGCTTCACCTTTGCCGCGCTGGCCTCGCCCGGCCGCGACATCCGTTTCGATTCACAGCGCGCCGAGGGCTTCCGCAATTTCTGCAACAAGCTGTGGAACGCCACCGCTTACGTGCTCGGCAACTGCGAGGGCAAGGACTGCGGGCAGGACGCCGCCCTGCCCTGCACGCTGACCGCCGCCGACAAGTGGATCATCTCGCGCCTGCAGAAGGTGGAAATGGACGTCGCCGAGCACATCAAGGGCTACCGCTTCGACCTGCTGGCGCAGTCGCTGTACCACTTCGCCTGGAACGAGTACTGCGACTGGTACATCGAGCTGTCCAAGCCGGCGCTGCGCGAGGGCGACACGCCAGCGCAGCGCGGCACGCGCCGCACGCTGGTGCGCGTGCTCGAGACCATGCTGCGCCTGATGCACCCGCTGATGCCCTTCATCACCGAGGAACTGTGGCAGCGCGTCGCGCCGCTGACCGGCCGCAAGGGCCCGAGCGTGATGTTGCAGCCCTACCCGGTCGCCGACGCCGGCAAGATCGACGAGCACGCCGAGGCCGACATCACCTGGCTGCAGGGCTTCGTGCTCGGCATGCGCCAGATCCGCGGCGAGATGGATCTTTCACCCGCCAAGGTGCTGCCGGTGCTCATGCAGCACGCCACGCCCGCCGACGTGGACCGCATGGGCCGGTTGCGCGGCGCGCTGATGTTCCTCGCCCGCATCGAGGACCCGTATTTCATCGAGGCCGAGGAGCAGCCCCCGCAGTCTGCGGTGGCGCTGCTGGGGCAGATGAAGATCCTGGTGCCGATGGCCGGGCTGATCGACAAGGACGCGGAGCTCGCGCGGCTCGCCCGGAAGGTTGCGGGCTTGAAGCAGGAACTCGAGCGCGCCGAAGGCTCGCTCAACAATCCCAACTTCAGCAAGGCGCCGCCGCATATCCAGGAAGGCGCGCGGGCGAACGTCACGCACAAGCGCGCCGATCTCGAGGCGCTGCTGCAGCAGGAAGCTCGCATCAAGTCGCTCTGAGTGTCCTCGCTGACCCTCGCCGTAGGCTGGGCTGACCCTCGCGAAAGCGGGGGGAAGCCCAGCGTCGGCAAGCTGGATTGGCGCGTGGGGGCTGGACGCTGCCTTTGCTCCATGGCTTGCCGGACCGCCGCTCGGATTCGCCTCGCCATGTCTCGGCTCACCTTCGCGGCGCCCTGCGGGTTCCAGTCCGGCTGCGCCTTACTTACGCTCGGGCGACATCCGACCGCCACGCGCAATCACTGCCGACTCAGGCCGCCTGCTTCCGTAGACACCGAAGATCATCAGCACGTACTCGCTTGTCACTACAGACGTACCGTCCTGAACGTGGCGGCGATACGCGGGGCGCGACGGGGGCTTGCGCGGAGAAATAGAGCGCAGCCTCGCCGGAGCCCCCGCAGGGGGTGCCGCGCAGCCGAGCGCAGACTTGGCGGAGCGAGGCCAGCGGCAGCGAGGCGAGCCATTCGCAGCGCAAGCCCCCGAGACAGCCCCGCGTAAACCACCGTCACGCCGCCGGGCGGCCAAGTGACTTCGCGGCCATGCTAAAGTCTTTCAATACGCAGGCGTATGGAGAACCCCGGTGGCGGACGACTCCAGTCCCGCATCCCCAGTCCGACAAAACCTCAGTGCCGAATCCTGGGCTGCGGCCGCGCTCGACGCCGTGGCGTCCGGCGGGCTTGATGCGATCGCCGTGGAGCCGCTGGCCCGCCGCCTCAACGTGACCAAGGGCAGCTTCTACTGGCATTTCGCCAACCGCGAGGCGCTGCTGAAGGCGGCGCTCGAACTGTGGGAACGCCAGGAAACGGGCGACGTGATCGCCGGCCTCGAAAACGAGCCGGATCCGTACCAGCGCATCGTCAACCTGTTCAAGCGCGCCAACGCCAGCTACAAGTCCGGGCGCCTGTATCTGTCGCTCGCCGCCGCCAGCGACGATGTGCGCGTGAACGAGGTGGTGCAGCGCGTGTCGGCGCGCCGGCTCGCCTACCTTGAAAAATGCTACCGCGCGCTCGGCATGGACGCCGAGCAGGCGCCGCTGTGGGCCACGTTCGCGTACGCAACGTTCATCGGCAACCAGCAGGTGCATCGCGACACGCCGCACAAGTTCCCCGCGGGGCCCAGGTTCCGCGAGTACTTCAAGCTGATGCTCAAGACGCTGATCCCACAGACCCGCATCCCGTACCGGGGTCAGACCCCAGGGTCTGACCCCGGGGTCTGACCCCAGCCTTTCTATTTCCGGAGCTTCACCATGCTCACCACCGCCATCCTCATCGCCGCCGCCTGGGTCCTTGCCTACGTGGGCGCGCCGCTGTTCGTGTGGACGCTCGCGGTCTACGCCGCGCTGTTCAGCCTGCACTTCGTCACCGGTTCGCTGGGCGTGTTCGGCCTGGGCCTGCTGCTGGCGCTGTTCACGCCGCTGGCGCTGGTGCTGAACCTGCCGCCGCTGCGGCAGAAGCTCATCACCGGCCCGCTGGTGTTCGGGCCGTTCAAGTCGGTGCTGCCCGAGATGTCGTCCACCGAGCGCGAGGCGCTGGAAGCCGGCGACGTCTGGTGGGAGGCGGAGATGTTCCGCGGCCGCCCCGAGTGGGACAAGCTGCTGGATTTTCCGTACACGGCGCTCACGCCGGCGGAGCAGGGCTTCCTCGACCACGAGGTCGAGACGGTCTGCAAGATGACCGACGACTGGAAGATCGAGTTCGAGGACAAGGACCTCTCGCCCGAGGTCTGGCAGTTCCTGAAGGACAAGGGCTTCTTCGCGATGCTGATCAAGAAGGAATTCGGCGGCCTGGGCTTTTCCTGCGCGGCGCAGTCGGCGGTGGTGACCAAGCTCGCCACCAAGTCGATCACGCTGGCGGTCACGGTCATGGTCCCGAACTCGCTCGGACCGGGTGAACTCCTGATGTATTACGGCACCAAGGAGCAGCAGCAGAAATGGCTGCCGGGCCTGATCAAGGGCACGGAAATCCCGTGCTTCGGCCTCACCGGGCCCGAGGCCGGCTCCGATGCCACCGCCATGCCGGACATGGGCATCGTGTGCATGGGCGAGCACGAGGGCAAGAAGGTGCTCGGCATGCTTCTCAATTTCGAGAAGCGCTACATCACGCTCGCGCCGGTGGCGACCGTCGTCGGCCTTGCGTTCAAGCTGCGCGATCCGGAAGGCCTGCTCGGCGACAAGATGCGCGTGGATTACGGCATCACCTGCGCGCTGATTCCGGCGAAGCATCCCGGCGTGATGATCGGCCGGCGCCACTATCCGGGCGCGGCGTTCCACAACGGCCCGATCTTCGGCAAGGACGTCTTCATCCCGATCGACTGGATCATCGGCGGGCCGGCGATGGCGGGCAAGGGCTGGCGCATGCTGGTCGAGTGCCTCTCGGCGGGCCGCGGCATCTCGCTGCCGGCGCTCGCAACGGCGGCGGGCCAGACCAGCTACCGGCTGCTCGGCGCGTACGGGCGCATCCGCCGCCAGTTCAAGGTGGCGATCGGAAAATTCGAGGGCGTGCAGGAAGCCACCGGCCGCGTGGCCGCGAATGCGTACACGCTCGAGGCGATGCGCATCCTCACGGCCTCGGCCGTGGATCACTGCGCGCCGAGCGTGGTCACCGCGATCGCGAAGTACCACATGACCGAGCTGATGCGGAAAGTGGTGATCGACTCGATGGACGTGCTCAGCGGCCGCGGCATCCAGCAAGGTCCGCGCAACTCGCTGGCCACGGCGTATCGCGCCGCGCCCGTGGCGATCACCGTCGAGGGCGCCAACATCCTCACGCGCAACCTCATGATCTTCGGCCAGGGCGCGATCCGTTGCCATCCGTTCGTGTTCCCCGAGATGGAAGCGGCGCGCACCGACGACCTGCCGGCCTTCGACCAGGCCCTGTTCGGGCACCTGGGCTTCTCGGTCAACCGCGCGATCCGCGCGATGACGCTCGGCCTCACCGGCTCGCGCCTGGCCAACTCGCCGGTCACCGGCGTGACGGCGGACTATTTCAAGCAGCTCGAGCGGTTCTCCGCCGCGCTGGCCTTCACCTCGGACCTGACGATGGGGGTGCTTGGCGGCAAGCTGAAGTTCAAGGAGCGCTTGTCCGCGCGCCTCGGCGACGTGTTGTCGCAGCTCTACATCGCAAGCTGCGTTCTGAAGTACTTCATCCACCACGGCCAGCAGGAAGAGGACGTGGCGCACATGCAGTGGGCGATGAACAATTGCCTGCACGAGATCGCCAGGGCCTTTGATGAATTCCTCGACAACTTCCCGGTGCGGCCGGCGGCGTGGATCATGCGCCGCGTCGTGTTCCCGGTCGGCAACTGGTATCGCCCGGTGCAGGACGCGCTCAACGCGAAAGTCGCTGACCAGCTCATGGAGCAGACTCCGCTGCGCGACCGGCTCTCGTGGCTGGTGTTCAAGAACGGCGGCGTGCATGACGCGGTCGGCCGCGTCGAGAACGCCTGGAACCTCTTGCTGAAAGCGGAGCCCGCGTTCCTCAAGTACTACAAGATGATGGTGAAGGACGAACTGGCCGGCGACGACACCGCCGAGCGCCTGCGTGATGCCGTGAACCGCAAGCTGCTGACGCGCGAGGAAGCGGAGCTGGTGGCCGAGTTCGACAAGGCGCGGATGGACGTGATCCAGACCGACCACTTCACCGCCGGCTACATCCTCGGCAACTACGCCGAGAAGGCCGACGTGGTGGAGCTCAACTCAAGGCGCGCATAAAGAAAAGGGGTCGCAGTCCTTTTCCTATCAATCACAAAAAAGGGCCCGCTAGCGGGCCCTTTGTCTTAATGCGAAAGGAAAAGGACTGCGACCCCTTTTCTTTATTGCGTCTTCAGCATGATGTCCATGAGCTTGGACTTGAAGCTCGAGTACGGCGGAAACAGGGTCTTGGCCATCATGAAGCGCGTACGCACGACCGCGCGCTCGTGCGAGAAGGCCTTGAAGCCGTAGAGGCCGTGGGCGTTGCCGATGCCGGAGTTGTTGACGCCGCCGAAGGGCAGGTTGCCGTGGCCGTACTGCACCACGCAGTGGTTGATGCAGGTGCCGCCGGCGCTGGTGCTCTTCAGCACTTTCTCGATCGTCGCCTCGTCGCGGCTCCAGATGTAGAGCGACAGCGGCTTGGGCGCATCGTTGATGTGGCCGATGATCGCGTCGAGATCCGTGTAGGTCATGATCGGGAGCAGCGGCCCGAAGATCTCCTCGGACTGGATGCGCGCGTCGTTCGGGATGTTCTCGAGGAAGGTGGGCTGGACGAAGTTTTCCTTCTCCACCACGTCGCCGCCAATGCTGACTTTCGCGCCGCGCTGTTTCGCGTCCGCAAGCAGGCCGGCGATGCGCTGGGTGTGGCGCAAATTCACGATGCGCGCGAGGTTCGGTGACGCCAGCTGTTCGGCCGCCGTCTCGCCGTAGCACTCCTTGATCACCGCGCGGCACTGCTCGACGAACGCGTCCTTCACCGACTCGTGCACGTAGATGTAGTCCGGCGCGATGCAGGTCTGGCCGCAGTTCGTGTACTTGCCCCACATCAGCGTCTTGGCCGCCAGCGTGAGGTCGGCGGTCGCATCGATGATCGTCGGCGACTTGCCGCCGAGCTCCAGCGTGACGCTGGTGAGGTTCTTCGCCGCGGCGGCCATCACGACCTTGCCGATCGCCGGCGAGCCGGTGAAGAAGATGTGGTCGAAGGGCAGGGCCAGCAGCATCGTCGAGATGGCGGCATCGCCCTGCAGCAGCGCGACTTCGTCCTCGTGGAAGCAGTCCTTGATCACGGACGCCATCCAGTTCGTGATGTGCGGCGTCATTTCGGACGGCTTCAGGATCGCGGTGTTGCCCGCGGCGATCGCGGAGATCAGCGGCCCGAAGCACAGGTTCACGTTGTAGTTCCAGGGCGAGACGATCAGGCAGCGGCCCTTGGGCTCGTGCTGCACCCAGCTCTTCAGGCCGAAGGTCAGGCTGGTCGGCCAGACGCCCTGCGGCTTCATCCAGCCTTTCAGCTTGCGCTTGGCGTGCTTGGCTTCCGCGACCACCGGCAGGATCTCGGCGAGGTCCACTTCGGCGGGCGGTTTCTTGAAGTCCTTGTAGCAGGCCTCGTAGAGCGATTCGCGCCGCGCCATCACGGTGTCGTGCAGCTTCATGACCTTGGCGATGCGCTCGTCGGCCGTGGAGCGGCGCAGGCGCAGCGCGGTTTCGCGCTGGCGCTCGAAGATCCGCCGCACCTCCATCTCGGTGACTCCGGATTGCGCGAACGGCAGCTGGGAGGCGGCGGTGCTCATGGGTTTTCCTGGGGCGGCGAACAGGCCGGGGAGTATAGCCCCGGAAATGCCGGCCGCCCCGCATTTCCCGCCCCCCAAAACGGGAAATGCCGGGTACCCGTCAGTTCGCCGGGGGGCCGGCGCGCAAAGTTCTCCCACCGCAGCAACCACCACAACACACAAGGGAGCACCGACATGAACACCTTCAAGACCCGCGCCGCCCAGGCCCTCGCCATCCTCACCCTCGCGTCCGCGCTGTCGGCGCCGATCCAGGCCCACGCCGCCAGGATCCCGAGCCCCTGCTCGCTGGTCCAGAACACGCTGTCCTGCGAGCCGGCGACGCTGCTCGACAGGATCCTCGCGCTGTTCTCGGTCGCCTGAACCGAGGCGGGCGGTCAGCCCCGGGGACGGACTGCAGAGTCCGTCCCTTTTTTCATGGGCGCGCCGGTTTTGCGCCAGAATGCCCGTCCAATAAGGGGAGGAGAACCCGATGGCCGGAACCAAGCGACTTAACCCGCTCGATGCGTCGTGGCTGGCCGTCGATTCGGTCACCACGCCGATGCACGTGGCGAGCCTGCTGATCTTCTCGATCCCGGAAGGCGCGCCCGCCGACTTCACGCAGAAGATCTTCGAGAACCTGCGCAATTCCACCGAGGCGCACCCGCCCTGGAACCTCAAGCTCAAGGTGCCGGCGCTGCGCCGCGTGCTGCCGGTGTGGGAATACGCCGAGGAAATCGACATTGATTACCACGTGCGCCACTCGGCGCTGCCCAAGCCGGGCGGCGAGCGCGAGCTCGGCATGCTGGTCTCGCGCCTGCACAGCCACCAGATGGACTTCACCCGGCCGCTGTGGGAATGCCACCTGATCGAGGGCCTCGAGAACAACCGCATCGCGCTGTACACCAAGATGCACCACTCGCTGGTGGACGGCATCAGCGGCATGCGCATGCTCCAGCGCACGATGGGTGACACCGCCGCGGCCTCGAAGAAGATGGCGCCGCCGTGGGGCCACGCCGCGCCGGCCAAGCCCAAGCGCGAGGAGGCGGAGTCCGACTCGCCCGTGCCCACGCCGATGGGCGCGGTCGCGACCATGATGGAAGGCCTGAAAAAACAGGCCCGCTCGATGCCCGAGCTCGGCCGCGCGCTCGCGCGCCTGATGAAGGGCGGCGAGAACAAGGACCTGCCGCTGACCGCGCCGTTCGCGGCGCCGGAGTCGGTGATCAACGGCCGCATCACCGGCCAGCGCCGCTTCGCCACGCAGCAGTACGACCTCGCCAAGCTCAAGAAGCTGGCCAAGCTCGCCGACGCCACGCTCAACGACGTCGTGCTGTGGCTGTGCGCCACCGCGCTGCGCCGCTTCCTCAAGGAAGCGCACCAGTTGCCGGGCAAGAGCCTCACCGCGGGCATCCCGGTCAACGTGCGGCCCGCCGACGACCAGGGCACCGGCAACGCCATCAGCTTCATCATGGCCAACCTCGGCACCGACATCGCGGATCCGCGCAAGCGCCTGAAGGCGATCTGCAACTCGACGCGCGCGGCCAAGGACCAGCTGCAGAGCCTGCCGCGCAGCGCGATCACGCAATACACGATGCTGGTGATGGCGCCGTACATCCTGTCGCTGATGACCGGCATCGGCGGCCGCACGCGGCCGGTGTTCAACGTCACGATCTCCAACGTGCCGGGCCCGGACCACACGCTGTACTTCCAGGGCGCCCGGCTCGAGGCGATGTATCCGCTGTCGCTGCTCGCGCACGGCGGCGCGCTGAACATCACCTGCGTCAGCTACGACGGCAAGGTGAACTTCGGCTTCACCGGCGCGCGCGATGCGCTGCCGCACATGCAGCGGCTGGCGGTCTACACCGGTGAGGCGCTCGAGGAACTCGAGCAGCTGCTGAAGGCGTAAAAACGCGCGCGCGACCTTCGCTACGCTCGGGTTTTGGCCGCACTGCGGCGTAGTGCGGCGTAACGGGGCTGCCACGATGGGCTTGCTCCGCAATGGCTCGCCGGACTGCCGCTCGGTTCGCCTCGCCAAGTCTCGGCTCACCTTCGCGGCACCGCTGAAGCGGCTCCGGTCCGGCTGCGCTCAACTTGCTACGCAAGCCCATCGGGCGCGCCCCGGTTCGGCGCGCTGCGCGCGCCGGGCGGTAATCCCGCGCATGCGATGGGCCACGCTCGCACTGTCCCCGCGGCGCAAGCCCCGTAGCGCTTCGGGGCGGATACAGCGGCGTTGCGGGTATCAGGCCGTGGGACGGCGCGCTGGGACGGTCCGCGGTCAGGCGGCCGACGCCGCCGACGCGCCGCCCGCCCACAGGTGCGTGCCGTACTTCCAGTAGCCGGCCACGTTGTTGAGGCGCGCGTCCTGGTCGGCCGGGACCGGGATCACTTCGCCCTCGAGCAGCGGCTGCAGGTAGGGCGCGAGCACCGCGCCGCCGCCGCCGCTGACGACGATCGCATCCACATCCCAGTCATCCGACCACAGACGGTTGGCTTCGCTGGCGATGCGCGCGGCGAGCCCGGCGAACGCCTGCTTCACCGGCGCGGTGATGTCGTAACGCTTGCCCTTGATCTTGATGGTGCCGCGCGTGACCGCGTCATAGAGCCGGTAGATCTCGACCGCCACGCCGCTCTTTTCCTGCAGCGCATTCGAGATCGCGGCGAACGCCACCGAGATGCCGGAGTCGGTGGACATGCTGCCGCGCTCGGAATACCGCGTGCGGTCGCTGATCGTGTAGTCGGCGGTGCGGAAGCCCACGTCGATCAGGCCGATCTTCTCCGAGATGAAGCGCTGTCCCGCGGGCTTGCCGTGCGCATCGAGCATCAAGTTGAACAGGGAGCCGAAGGGCTGCGGGATCACGCGCACTTTCTCGACGTTGATCGTGCGCTCTTCCTTCTCGCCGTTGGGCCGGTACAGCGTGGCGTGGTGCTGCTGCTGCAGGATCTGCGTCAGCGCGTCCTTGTACTTGCGGAAATAGTTGATCGGCAGGCCGGTGACGATGCGCACCGGCGAGTTCGAGTCGGTCACCGGCGCGATGGCCGACAGCGCCAGCGTGCGCGCGTACTTGGTCAGGAACTGGTTCTGGTCCAGCGTGAAGCCGCGGCCGCGGCTCTGCTGCTCGGCGAGTTCGCCGATGTAGAACATCTCGCCGCCGACCGCGATGTGGCGGCCGTTGGCGCTCTTGCCCGGCAGCAGCTGGTCGTTGAAGGTGGCTTCGCCGGCGTCGCCGACCACCGACTTGAACACCTGGACTTCGCGGCCGTTGGTGGCCTTGGTAAAGCCGAAGCCGACGTCGAGACCAATAATCTGCATTTCCTCTCCCCGGGGCGAGCGGCTCGCCAATTCTTGTAGCATGTTAATTCATGCACGCCCTCCGCACGCCGGATTCTCGCTTCGAGAAGCTTCCGGGATACTCCTTCGCCCCCCGATACCACACGCTGGCCTCGGGCCTGCGCATGCATTACGTGGACGAGGGCCCGCGCGATGCGCCCGCCGTCCTGATGCTGCACGGCGAGCCGACCTGGAGCTACCTGTACCGCAAGATGATCCCGGTGGTGACGGCAGCGGGCTTCCGCGCCATCGCGCCGGACCTGATCGGCTTCGGCAAGTCCGACAAGCCGGACCAGATCTCCGATTACAGCTACGCCGGCCACGTGGCCTGGCTGCGCGAGTGGATGGAAGCCCTCGACCTCAAGGGCCTCACGCTGTTCTGCCAGGACTGGGGCTCGCTGCTGGGCCTGCGACTGGCGGCCGAGCATGGCGAGCGCTTCGACCGCATCGTGGTCGCCAACGGCTTCCTGCCGACCGGCGAGCGCGGCGCCAACCGCGCCTTCATGATCTGGCAGAACTTCGCCAGGTATTCGCCGTGGTTCCCGATCGGCCGCATCGTCGCCAACGGCTGTCGCACCAAGCTCACGCCGGACGAGGTCGCGGCCTACGACGCGCCGTTTCCCTCGCGCAAATACAAGGCCGGCGCGCGCGCGTTCCCGCCGCTGGTGCCGATCAGCACGGCTGATCCGGCTTCTGCGGCCAACAAGGCGGCCTGGGACAAGCTGGGCCAGTGGCAGAAACCGTTCCTGACGCTGTTCGGCGCCGGGGATCCGATCCTCGGCAAGGCCGACAAGCCGCTGCAGGAGCACGTGCCCGGCGCAAAAGGCCAGCCACACCAGCGCATGCGGGGTGGCCACTTCGTGCAGGAAGACCAGGGGCCCCTGCTCGCGAAGTGCACCGTGGAGCTGATGAATAAATAGGGACAGCCTCCGTTAAGTTTCGGAAGCTGAATGGAGGCTGTCCCTATTTAAAGCTGGACGATATCGACGCTCGTGTCGGGCTTGATCTCGACCACGTTGATGATCACCCCCGCCGGATCCATCACCGAAAAGGTGACCTCGCCGGTGCTCGACTGCTGCGGCTTGCCGAGCGTCTCGATGCCGCGTTGCTTCAGCTTCTCGTAAAACTTGCCCGCGTCCTCGACCTCGATGGCCAAACACAGGCCGCGAGTCGGCGTGGCGTGCTGGAACATCGGTAGCGGGATCGGCGGGTCGGGTCGCAGGAAGCCGAGCTCCCACTTGTCCACGGCCAGGTGCACGAACCAGGGCCGGTCGAACAGCACGCGCGCGTCCAGCGCCTTGACGTAGAAATCCCGGCAGTCGATCGGCTCGAGCGTGGTGACGATGGGGTAGAGGTTCATGCGGACAGGTGCGCCAGCGCGGCGCCGTGCTGTTCCCAGTGCTGGCCGTCGAAGTCCTCGAGGTTCACGCGCTCCAGCGTGCCCGCATCGATGCAGCGCAGGTTCACCGACCAGCCGTCGGGGTTCGACCGCGGCACGTAGAAGGACTTCACCCCGCAGGTCTTGCAGAACAGGTGCCTGGCCACGCCGGTATTGAAGGTGTAGGTGGCCAGGGCGGCTTCGCCCTGCAGCAGCCGGAAATCAGCCTTGGGCACGATCAGGTGCAGGAAGCCCGTCTTGGCGCAGATCGAGCAGTTGCAGCGCTGGCCGGTGACGTGGGCAGGCGCCCGCACTTCGAAGCGCACCGCGCCGCAGTGACAACCGCCCTGGTGGGAAATCTTGATCATGTCGTCGGACCTGGCCACATTATGACCGCAACGCTCGCTAAACTGCGCGCGTGAAAATCCCCTTCACCAAGATGCACGGCCTCGGCAACGACTTCGTGATCCTCGACGCGAGGAGCGAGGCGGTGGCGATGACCCCTGCCCTCGCCGTCCGGCTGGCCGACCGGCACCAGGGGATCGGTTGTGATCAGCTG
>JAYUGN010000207.1:0-1539 GCA_043767605.1 Gammaproteobacteria bacterium | reverse complement strand
CGTCAGTTCAGTGGCCTTCGCCGCGTCCACGTAGCCTTCCTTGCCGGGCGCCGAGGACACGATGGACAGCCAGGTCACGCCCTTGCCGGTTTCTTCTTTCTGCAGCGACTGCATGTTGCCGCTGCCGTAGTGCTTGCGCACGAACGGGCAGCCGTCGTTGGTCCACTCGAGCACCACGTACCTGCCCTTGTAGTCGGACAGCGCATGCGGCTTGCCGTCGCTGCCGGCGAGCGAGAAGGCTGGCGCGGGCTCGCCGATTTTTGGCGCGGCAGTGGCGGTGGTCGCAACAAGCATCAAGGCGGCAAACGCGAGCTTCAGTTTCATTGCAGGAACTCCTGGATGCCCGCGTTCGCGGGCATGACGGCGGGATCGCGTGACGCTTTCGTGATGGCGTCAATCAGCAGCGCGGGGGTGAGGATCTGCGGCAGGATTTCCGGTTCGCCGCGCTTCGGGTAGACCACGTACAGCGGCACGCCGCTGCGGCCGAAGCGCGTGAGCGCGGCCGTGATCTCCGGATCCGGGTTGGTCCAGTCGGCGGTCATCCAGACGATGCCGCTGGCCGCGACCGCTTTCTTTACTGCCTCGTTCTCGAACACGATTTTCTCGTTCACCTTGCAGGTAATGCACCAGTCGGCGGTGAAGTTGATGAACACCGCCCGCCCCTGGCTGCGCAAGGCGGCCAAGTGCTGTTCCGAGAATGATTCATGGGAAGCCGTAGCCGTTGCACTCGACGGTGGAGATTGCGCGCGGATCAGCGGATGCGCCAGCACGCCCGCCGCAGCCGCGAAGGCCAGCACCGCAAGGATCGTGCGCGCGGGGCCACGATTCGCGGCGCTCCACAGCCAGAACGCAAAGCCCAGCGCGACCATGCCGCAGAGCGCGAGCGCGACGGCGTCCATGCTGCTCTGGCGCCCGAGCACCCACAGCAGCGCCACGGCCGAGAGGTACAGCGGGAACGCCATGAACTGCTTGAAGGTTTCCATCCATGCGCCGGGCCGCGGCAGCCAGGCGCCGAGCGCCGGCACGAAGCCAAGCAGCAGGAACGGCAGCGCAAGGCCGAGGCCCAGCGCCGCGAAGATCAGCGCGGAAACAAGCAAGGGCTGCGTCAGCGCATAACCGAGCGCCGGACCCATGAACGGCGCGGTGCAGGGGCTCGCCACGATCACGGCCAGCACGCCGGTGAAGAACGAGCCGGCATAGCCGCCCTTCTCCACCAAACCCTGGCCGACGCCCATCAGGTTGGTGCCGAACTGCACGAGGCCCGACAACGACAGACCCAGCGCGAACATCACGTACGCCAGCAGGGTGACAAACACCGGCGACTGCAGCTGGAAGCCCCAGCCGAGCAAGGCGCCGCCGCTGCGCAGCAGCGCCAGCGCGATCGCCACGCTCACGCAGGAGCCGATCACGCCGGCGGCGTAGGCCAGCGCGTGCGCGCGCTCGGCGGCCGGATCGCCGCGGCGGCTCTCGAGCACGCTGACCGCCTTGATCGAAAGCACCGGGAACACGCAGGGCATCAGGTTCAGGATCAGGCCGCCG
>JAYUGN010000206.1:0-13099 GCA_043767605.1 Gammaproteobacteria bacterium | reverse complement strand
CCTGCGCCATGCGGCACAGCTCTTCGTGCGCGCGGTGCATCGGGTTGCGGGTCTGGAACGCGACCACCTTGTTCCAGCCGCGCTTCGCGATCTCTTCGCGGATCTGCACGGCGGTGCGGAAAGTGCCGGGGAAATCCTTCTCGAAATAGCTGTAGTTCAGCACCTCGATCGGGCCTGACACGACGGTGTCACCCAGGGCGAGCCAGGTGGCCACGCCCGGATGCTTCGGGTCGAGCGTCCCGAAAACCTGCTGCGCCATCTGCTCGAGCGCATGCGTAGACACCGGCTCGACGCCGTCCACGTTCATCACGGCGAGCACCGGTTGGCCCTCGACGTTCGAATCGCACAGTGCGATGCGCTTCGCGCCCTTGAGCGCCGCGACGTCGGCGGCCTTGGCGATGTTCACAACCGGCACCGGCCAGAACAGGCCGGACGTGGTCTTCATGTCCGCGGCGACCGAGAGCGCGTCGGCAAGGTTCATGTAGCCCGATAGCGGCGTGAAATAGCCGCCCGCCAGCATCACGGCGTTGGCCGCGGCAGCGGAATTCAGCAGCAGCGAGGGCAGCCCGGCGGCTTCCTTTTCCAGCGCCGCGCGGCGCGCGGCGTCGGCGACGTAAAGGGGCTTCAACTGGGCAGCGCCGTGGGGCTCGATCGCCATAGTTCGTTCAATGGGTGATTTTGACGGGGGCGGAGGATGCCATAACTCGCCAAAAGTCGAATGGCGGCCGGTCAGGATCTGGCCGATAAGAGCTATGAAAGACGAGGGATGGCAAGGAGAACGGTCATGGAAGCAATCATCGGGCGGACGCTGCAGGTGGCAGGCAAGCTGTTCCAGTTCTGGGGCGAGCTGACCGGCAATGAACTCCAGCGCCTGAAGGGCTACCAGATGGTCGCCGTGGGCCAGATGCGCGCGCTGGGCGTCCAGGCCGTCGAGCTGCTCCGCTATTGCACGCCGAGGCAGGCCCTCGCGCTGCAGCCGGCACTGCACCGCGAGCCGCCGCGCTTCAGGCATCGCGCTCCTTGAACGTGGCCGGGTCCACGCCATAGCGGTCGAGCCGCTGAAGGGCCCCCGAAAAAAAGCGCCTCCAGTCGAGCTCGCCTTGGGGGTAGAGGCACGACGGGAGGCGCCGAAATTCCCGGCCAGGCCTGGGGGGTAACTACTGCCTGAAACTACCGGGGGTACACGGCTCATTTTAGCAAAGCGACGCAGGGCCGCAAGCGGTCTCTGTTCACAGACAGCGGCTCCGCGGTAAGGTGAACGGCGCTTTTTTCGCCATTCCTGGAGGGGAGTCTCGATGAAAAACAAAAAAACCGTGAAGCTGTTCACATTCCTGGCCCTCGGCCTGCTTGCGACGGCCGCGCACGCCAAGGTGGCCCCCGAGGAAGCCGCCAAGCTCGGCAAGGACCTCACGCCCATCGGCGCCGAGAAGAACGCCAATGCCGATGGCTCGATCCCGGCATGGGCGCCGTATGCGCAACACGGCAAGCTCTCGGGCGAGTACACCACCGACGCGAAGATGGACGCGGAAAAGCCGCTGTTCACGATCACGAAGGCCAACATGGCCCAGTACGCGGCGCTGCTGGCGGAAGGACACAAGAAGCTCTTGTCGACGTACGACAGCTACAAGATGAACGTGTACCCGTCCCATCGCGACGTGACCTGGCCGGAGCCCGTGAACAAGGCCACGATCGCCAACGCGACGACCGCAACGCTCGCCGGCACCGACGAGATCGAGGGCGCCACGCTGGGCTTCCCCTTCCCTGTGCCGAAGTCCGGCGCCGAGGTGATCTGGAACCACAAGCTGAAATGGCGCGGCGAGGACGTGCGCCGCTACAACAACCAGCTGATCGTGCAGCCCAGCGGCGAGTTCCAGCTGACCAAGATCGTCGAGGACGTGAAGTTCTACTACGCCAGCATCAAGCACCCGCTGCCGCTGTCCAGGACGCAGAACATGTTCATCAAGTACCTGTCGCAGACCATCGCGCCGGCGCGCATGGCCGGCACTTTCATCCTCGTGCACGAGAAAGGCGGCATCGGCAACGAGGGCCGCGCGGCCTGGCTGTACTCGCCGGGCCTGCGACGCATCCGCCGCGCGCCGACGGTGTGCTGCGACAACCCGTACGAAGGCACCGACGGCCACCAGTTCTACGACCAGGTCGACATGTTCAACGGGGTGCTCGAGCGCTACAACTGGAAGCTCTCTGGCAAGAAGGAAATGTTCGTCGCCTACCACGGCAACAAGCTGGCCGGCCCGGCGGTGAAGTTCAAGGACATGGCCAAGCCGCATCACCTGAACCAGGACCTGCCGCGCTACCAGAAGCACCGCGTGTGGGTGGTCGAGGCGACCATCCGCGCGGGAACGGACCACACGTTCCACAAGCGCGTGTTCTACGTGGACGAGGACGGCTGGAATATCGTGGCGGTGGACGACTACGACAAGCGCGACCAGCTCTACCAGTTCCAGGAGGGCCACTACGCGCTGGCGCCGAACATCCTGTCGGCCGGCACGGTGCCGGAAGTCATCTACCACTTCAACGCCGGTCGTTACTTCATCACCGCCGCGGCCAACGAAGACAAGGCCAATGACTTCACGGTGAGCTTCGACGACAAGTACTTCGACGCAGAATCGGTGCAGAAGCACACGACGAAGTGAAGAGCGGGGTCAGACCCTCGGGTCTGACCCCAGCCTTTATTCGAAGGCCTTCAGCACGGCCTGGTTGCGGCCCTTGCTCTTGGCCTCGTAGAGCGCGCGGTCGGCAACTCTCATCATGTCGGGCGGCGTCGTGCCGGGCTTGGGCAAGCCGGAGCAGACACCGAGGCTGACCGTGAGGTGGGCGGAGGTTGCCGAGCCGCTGTGCAGCAACTGCAGGGCGCGGATGCCCTGCAGCACGTTGCCGGCGACCAGCAGCGCGCTGACTGCCGTGGTGTCGGGCAGCAGCATCGCGAATTCCTCGCCGCCATAGCGCGCCACCACGTCCACCTTGCGCCGCACGGCCTGGCGCAGCGCGTTGGCCACGCGCTTCAGGGCCTCGTCGCCAGGGCCGTGGCCGTAGGTGTCGTTGTAGCGCTTGAAGTGGTCTACGTCGCCGAGGATCACGGCCAGCGGCTTGGCGCCGCGCTCGGCGTGGTTCCATTCCTGCTCGAAGGCGGCGTCGAAGGCGCGCCGGTTCGGGATGCCGGTGAGGCTGTCGACCGTGGATTCCTCGCGCAGCGAGGCGTTCATCTGCGCCAGCTCGCGGCTCACCAGGATCAGGCGGCTGCGCATGTCGGTGATGCGCTGCATGGCGTTGATCTTGGCGCGCAGCACCGCGGCGCTGACCGGCTTGGTCAGGTAGTCGTCGCCGCCGGCGTCGATGCCGTTGGCGACGTCGCTGTCCTGCACGTTGCCCGACAGGAAGATGATCGGGATCCAGCCTTGGTCGCCGGACAGCGCGCGGATCGCGCGCGCCGTGGCGTAGCCGTCCATGTGCGGCATGTCCACGTCCAGGATCACCAGGTCCGGCGACTGCGCCTGGAACAGCGCCACCGCCTCGCGGCCATCCTGCGCCTCGATGACCTCGTGCCGCATGCCGCGCAGCTGCTCGGAGAGCGCGCTGCGCAGCGTGCGGGAATCGTCGGCGAAAAGGACGCGCAAGGCGCGTGCGTTACTCGACCCAGCCGAAACGCTCGACCGAATTGAAAATGTCGGTCTCGGTGACGATGCCGATCACCTTGCCGCCGGCGGCGATGGCGAGGCGGCTGAAGTTCTTCTCGGCCAGGATCTTCGAGGCTTCGCGGATGCTGGTCTCGGCCGGCACCGTGAACAGCGGCCGGCTGGCGATGTCGCCGACCTTGGTCGTGCTGGTGCTGCGGTTGGCGTGCACGATCTTTGTGACGATGTCGCGCCGGGTCATGATGCCCCACTCGCCCTTGCCGTTGGGCTCGACCACGATGCAGGAGACGTTGCTCTCGTGCATCTGGTGCATCGCGTTGTCGACCGTCTCGGTGTCGGTGACCATGATCAGCGAGCGCGTCATGAGTTCGCCCACCGTGGTCGGCGCGCGGCCGGTGTTGATCATCTCCTCCATCGGCTCGAGCAGGCGGCGGATCTCGCGCTGCTTGCGTTCCTTGACCAACTGCTCCTGCTGGGCCTTGCGCTTGGCCTCGAGGTCCACGCCGCCGTCCATGCGCTCGATCAGCGCGTCGGCGAAGGCCGAGGTGCTGACTTCCTTGGCGCCGTCGATCTGGCGCGCGAAGTCGTAGGTCACGATGCCGTCGGACACCACTTCCGGGTAGACCAGCGTGATGAGGTCCGCGGCCTCCTTCCAGCCCATGTACTCGAGCATCATCACGCCCGAGAACAGCAGCGAGCCCGGGTTGACCTTGTTGAGGTTGGCGTACTTCGGCGCGGTGCCGTGGGTCGCCTCGAACACGGCGCAGTTGTCGGAGAGGTTGGCGCCCGGCGCGATGCCCATGCCGCCGACTTCGGCGGCCACCGAATCCGACAGGTAGTCGCCGTTGAGGTTGGGCGTGGCGAGCACGTCGAACTCTTCCGGCCGCAGCAGCATCATCTGGAACATGATGTCGGCGATGCGGTCCTTGATGACGATCTTGCCCTCGGGCTGCTTGCCCTTGTACTCGGCGTAGAGCTGCTCTTCGGTAATGGTGACGTTGCCGAACTCCTCGCGCGCGACTTCGTAGCCCCACGAGCGGAAGGCGCCTTCCGTGAACTTCATGATGTTGCCCTTGTGCACCAGCGTCACGGATTCGCGGCCGTTGTCGATGGCGTACTGGATGGCCATGCGCACCAGGCGCTTGCTGCCGAAGGCGCTGATCGGCTTGATGCCCAGGCCCGCGTCCTCGAAGAACTTGGCCTTCATTTCCTCGCGCAGGAACTTGGCGACTTTCTTGTTTTCCGGGGTGCCGGATTTGTACTCGATGCCGGCGTACACGTCCTCGGTGTTCTCGCGGAAGATCACCACGTCCACCTTGCCCGGCGCCTTCAGCGGCGAAGGCACGCCGGCGTAGTGGCGCACGGGGCGCACACAGGCATAGAGGTCGAGGTCCTGGCGCAGCGCGACGTTGAGCGAGCGGAAGCCGCCGCCCACCGGCGTGGTGAGAGGCCCCTTGATCGAGACCACCAGGTCCTGCAGGACTTTCAGCGTCTCATCGGGACAGTAGTTGCCGTCGTAGAGGCCCGCGGCCTTCTCGCCGAGATAGGTCTCGCACCAGTGGATCTTGCGCTTGCCACCGTAGGCCTTCTTGACCGCCGCATCCCAGACGCGCAGGCAGGCCTTGGTGATGTCCGGGCCGATGCCGTCGCCCTCGACGTAGCCGACGATGGGCTGGTCCGGCACCTGGACCTTGCCATCCTTGATGGTGATCTTCTGTCCGGTGGTGGGAATCTTGATGTGGCGGTACGTCATGAGCGCAAGCTCCTCGTTTTCTTCTATGGCATCAGGGCCTTGAGAGGGCGCGATTTTAGCACCCAACGCTCCGGCCAACCGTTTAAACTACCGCCCGGTTTCCCCTCCCCCCGGCTGCCATGCGCGCTCTCATCCCCATTGCCAACGGCACCGAAGATATCGAAGCGGTCACGCTCATCGATACGCTGCGCCGCGCCCAGTTCGAGGTCACCGTGGCCTCGATCGAGCACGACCTGATGGTCACCCTCGCCAAGGGCTGCAAGCTCACCGCCGACACCGCCTTCAACGACATCAAGAAGGAGACCTTCGACCTGATCGCCGTGCCGGGCGGCAGCCAGGGCGCCGCCGCGCTGGCCAAGAACAAGGCGCTGATCGAGATGCTCAAGCACAACAAGGCCAACCGGAAGTGGTACGCCGCGATCTGCGCCGCGCCCGCCATGGTGTTCGCGCCGCATGACCTGCTCGAAGGCAAGCGCGCCACCTGCTTCCCGGCGTTCAAGGACCAGCTGCCGCGCTTTGTGGACGCACCGGTGGTCGTGGACGGCCACTGCATCACCAGCCAGGGTCCGGGCACCTCGCTGGCCTTCGCGCTCAAGCTGGTCGAGCTGATCCAGGGCGAGGAAAAAGCCCGCAAGATCGCCGAGTCCATGATCGCGCCGATGGAAGACGCGACGGTCTAGCGGCTCTAGGCCTTTTCGGCCACGGCCTCTTTCAGCATCTTCTGCAGCTCGCCGGTGGCGTGCAGGTCGAGCGCGATGTCGCAGCCACCCACCAGCTCGCCCTTCACGTACAGCTGCGGGAAGGTCGGCCAGTTCGCGAACTTCGGCAGCGCACGGTAGACCTCCTGGTCCTCGAAGATGTTGATGAACGCGAACTCGACGCCGCAGGACTTCAGCGCCTGCACCGTGCGCGCGGAGAAGCCGCACTGCGGGAAATCCGGGGTGCCCTTCATGTAGAGGATCACCGGGTTTTCGGAAACCTGCTTCTTGATCCGTTCCAGCGCGTCCATGGTCAATCCGGTCGGGTGAAGGGCGTGAATTATACGCCGCTGGCCTCGCTGCGTTGAATAAATTCAACCCCATCCCGTATGCTGCGGCGCAGGTAAAACCTTAAAGCCGGAGCCGCAAGATGAATCCACTGGACACCATCAAGGGAACTTTGATTGCAGGCGTTGTGCTGGCCATCGTGCTGGTCCTGCTGCTGCACACCGGCGTCGGGGAACTGGCCGTGATCCGCTGGCTGCACATCGCCGCGGGCGTGACCTGGATCGGCTTGCTCTACTACTTCAACTTCGTGCAGGCGCCGGCGCTGGCCGAAGCGGCCGCCGACAAGGGCGGTCCGGGTGGCGCCGGCGTGACCAAATATGTGGCGCCGCGCGCGCTGCTCTGGTTCCGCTGGGCAGCCCTGGTGACGTGGCTGACGGGCGCAGCCTACCTGTTGCGGGCCGGCTGGCTGCTCGGCGCCTTCACCTTCGGCCTGATGGGACAGGCCGGACCGAACAACAACGCCATCGGCATCGGCGCCTGGCTCGGCACGATCATGCTGTTCAACGTCTGGATGATCATCTGGCCCAACCAGAAGAAGATCCTCGGCATCGTGCCGGCCACCGACGAGGAGAAGGCCAAGGCGCGACGCCGCGCCTTCCTCGCCTCGCGCACCAACACCCTGCTCTCGCTGCCGATGCTGCTGTTCATGGTGGCCTCGGCGCACTTCTAGTGAAGCGGGGACAGACCCCTGTCCCATGGGGGTCCGTCCCCGTCGTGGCATAAAATGCAGCAAAGCCCGGCTTGCGCCGGGTTTTGCGCTTTAGGGGGACCCACAGATGCAACCCGTAACTGTTTCTTACAAGCCGCCGCAGAAGGCGCGGCACTTCCTGAAAGTCTCGGACTTCACCGCCACTGAGTTGCGCACCGTAATCGGCCGCGGCCAGGAGATGAAGCTGCGCAACGACCCCGCCTACCGGCCGCTGCAGGGCTACACGCTGGCCATGCTGTTCGGCAAGAGCTCCACGCGCACACGCGTGTCCTTCGAGGTGGCGATGGCCCAGCTCGGCGGCCACGCCCTGTTCCTGTCGCCGCGCGACATCCAGCTCGGCCGCGGCGAGCCGCTGGCCGACACCGCGCGCGTCATCTCGTCCATGTGCAACGCAATCATGGTTCGCAACAACTCGCAGTCCGAGCAGGAACAGATGGCGCGCTATTCGAAGGTGCCGGTGATCAACGGCCTGTCGGACCGCCACCATCCCTGCCAGCTGCTGGCGGACATCCAGACCTGGTTCGAGCAGCGCGGCGACATCCAGGGCCGCACCGTGGCCTGGATCGGCGACGGCAACAATGTCTGCAATTCGTGGATCGAAGCGGCGCGACTGCTGAACTTCAAGCTGCGCGTGGCCTGCCCGGAGGGCTATGAGCCCGGCAAGAACCTCGTGGACGCGGCCAGCGGGCACGTCGAGATCATGCGCGACCCGCGCTTCGCCGCCGAGGGCGCCGACCTGCTGGTCACCGACGTCTGGACCAGCATGGGCCAGGAAGAGGACAACGCGGTTCGGCTGGCCGCGTTCAAGGATTTCCAGGTCAACGCCGGCCTGATGCAGATGGCGAAGAAGGACGCACTGTTCATGCACTGCCTGCCGGCGCATCGCGGCGAGGAAGTGACGGCCGAGGTGATCGACGGCCGCCAGAGCGTCGTGTGGGCCGAGGCCGAGAATCGCCTGCACGCGCAGAAGGCACTGATCGAATTCCTGCTGGTGCCGGCCTCGCTGATCCCGCAGGCGCAGACCACCCAGGCCAACACCAATCTGACGCTGACCGGCCAGTGGAAGGTCGAGCCGTGAGCGCCGCCCGTTCCCTGCCCGCCGACCTCGACGCCTGCGTCGAGCGCGCGCTGGCCGAGGACGTCGGCGCCGGCGACATCACGGCGCGCCTGGTGGATCCCAACGCCGAAGCGCTGGCCGTCGTCATCGCGCGCGAGTCCGCCGTGCTGTGCGGCCGGCCCTGGTTCGACCGCGTGTTCGCCAAGCTCGACCCGAAGGTGCAGGTCACCTGGGAGGTCGAAGAAGGCAGCTCGATGCGCACCGACCAGCGCATCGCCAGCCTGCGCGGCCCGGCCCGCGCCGTGCTGACGGGCGAGCGCACCGCGCTGAACTTCCTGCAGCTCCTGTCCGGCACCGCCACCGCAACGCGCCGCTTCGTCGAGCGCGTGCGCGGCACGTCCGTGCAGATCGTGGACACGCGCAAGACCGTGCCAGGGCTGCGCTCGGCGCAGAAGTACGCCGTGGTCTGCGGCGGGGGCGCCAACCACCGCCAAGGGCTCTACGACGCGATCCTGATCAAGGAAAACCACATCGCAGCCGCCGGCGGCATCAGGCAGGCTATCGAGCAGGCACGCGCCCTGAAGGCAGGCGTGCCGCTGATGACCGAGGCCGAAAACCTGGTCGAAGTGCAGGCCGCGCTCGAGGCCAACGTGGACCTCGTGCTGCTCGACGACTTCCCGACCCACCTGCTGAGCAAGGCGGTGGCGATGGCGCGCGAGTATCGCCGCCACAACAAGGCGCGCACCGTGCTCGAGGCCTCGGGCGGCGTGAGCCTCACCAACGTTCGCGACATCGCCGACACCGGCGTGGATCGCATCTCCATCGGCGGCATCACCAAGCACGTCACGGCGGTGGACCTGTCGATGCGGTTCGTCGAGAGCCTCGACGAGGGGTCAGACCCTAGGGTCTGACCCCGGCCTTAGAAAATTCAGCACCGCCCGATTGAACAACACGGGTTCTTCCAGCGGCAGGCCGTGCCGCGTGCCCGGGAACCTGATCAGCCGCGCATCGGGCAGCGCCGCGATGAAGCGATCGGCATCGCTGCGCGAAAAGTAGTCCTTCTCGGCCACCAGCAGCAGCACCGGCAGGTTCAGTTCGCGCAGGCGATCCTCGATGCTCCACTGCGTCAGCGCACGGATCGAGCCGAGATAGGTGTTCTTGTCGTTCCTCGCGTTGCGGCGCGCGACGCGCCGGCGCAACGCCGCCTGGTCCGGTCGCGGGTAGAGTTTTTCATTCATGTACTCGGACAATCGCCGCGGGCCGAGCCAGCCCATCAGCAGCAGCCGCGACCAAAGCATCCAGCGCTCGCCCAGCGTGCGCGGCCGGAAGCTCGGCACGGTGTTGGCGAGCACCAGCTTCCGCACGCGGCCGGGGCGATCGAGCACCATCTGCATCGCCACCGCGCCGCCCATGGAGTGGCCCAGCAGGAGCGGATTGTCGATGCGCAGGTGGTCCAGCAGCTGCCAGGTGTCGGCGGCGAAGCGCTCCACGCGGTAGTCGCCGGCGCGGCTGCTGCCGCCGTGGCCGCGCAGGTCCGGCACGATCACGCGGAAATGCTTCGAGAACTCCGGAACCTGTCCTTCCCAGTCGGCGCTGCTCGAGCCGAGGCCGTGGATCAGGACCAGCGGCGGGGAGTCGCTATGGCTGGGTCCGGCGGCCTGGTAGTAGAGCCGCGCGCCTTCGATGCGCGTGACGCCCATCTAGGGCTGGGTCGGATTCAATTTCGCATGGCGAAATTGAGTCTGACCCCGTACGGAGCGCAGGTTCAGCGCGCCCGGCGGCTCGGCGAGGGCGTGCAGAGGCAGTGGGCGTAGGTGCCGCGCGGGTCGTTGAGCCAGCGCAGCGCGTGCGCGGCTTCCTGCACGGGGTCCAGCGCCGCCAGCGGCGCGAAACTGCCGAGGCTGGCGCGCACCTGCGCGTTGCCGAGCAGCTCCAGCACGTGGCGGAACGGCAAATCGTGCGGCTGGCGGATTTCCTCGAGCTTGTAGGCCTCGGGTTCCAGGCCCGCGAGGCGCACGGCCGAGGCCACCGCGTCATCGAGGCTGCCGAGCTGGTCCACGAGGCCAAGTTTCAACGCATCATTGCCGCTCCAGACGCGGCCGCGCGCGATTTCGCGCACTTTCTCGATCGGCAGCTCGCGCGCCGCGGCGACGCCTTCGGTGAACAACTTGTAGCCCTGCTCGATCTGCGACTGGATGATGATCGAGACTTCCGGCGACAGCGGCCGGTCACCGCGGAACGCGCCCGCCAGCGACGTGGTGCCGATGCCGTCGGTGTGGATGCCGAGCTTGGCCAGCGGCTTGTCGAAGGTCGGGATCAGGCCAAAAATGCCGATCGAACCCGTGATCGTCGTGTCGTGCGCCCAGATTTCGTCGGCGTCCATCGAGATCCAGTAGCCGCCCGAGGCGGCGACATCGCCCATGGACACGACCACCGGCTTGCCCTCGGCCTGCAGGCTCTGCACTTCGCGGCGGATGCGCTCGCTGGCAAACACGCTGCCGCCCGGCGAATCCACGCGCAGGACCACCGCGGCAACGTCCTCGTCTTCGCGCGCGTCGGTCAGCAGGTCGGCGATGGTGTCGGCGCCCGCCTCGCCCTGCTGGCTGTCGCCGTCCACGATCTCGCCCTGCACCACGACCAGGCCGATTTTCTTGACGCTGGCCGGCGGCGCCAGCTTTTTCTCGCGCTCGAGCACGTCCAGGTATTCGCGGTGATGGATCTGGCGGAAGGTGCCGTGATCGTCGTCCCAGCCCACCTTGCCGGCGATGCGCGTGCGGAACTGCTGCAGCGTCTCGATCGTGTCCACGAACTTGCTGTCCCTGGCCACGGTGGCGGCGTCGCCGCCGGCCTTCTGCAGCGCAACCGCCAGGCCGGCCGTGTAGTCGTTCATGGCGGAGTCGGGCAACTGGCGGGCATGGCCCACTTCGCGGCCGTAGCTCGACCAGAGGTCGTTGAGCCATTTCTTGCTGGCCTCGCGCGCCTCGGGCGACATGTCGTTGCGCTCGAAGGGCTCGACGGCGCTCTTGTACTCGCCGACGCGGAACACGTGCACGTCCACGCCGAGCTTGTCGAGCGCTTCCTTGAAGTAGTTCTGGTAGACGTCGAGGCCCTGGAGGAACACCGTGCCCATCGGGTCCAGCGCCACGCTGTCGGCCTGCGCCGCGACCAGGTAATCGTTCTGGTCGAAATAAGGCCCGTAGGCGTACACCGGCTTGCCGGCGGCGCGGAAGGTCTTCACGGCCGTCGCGAGTTCCTGCAGCTGCGCGATGCCCGCGCCTTTCATGGCGTCGAGCTTCAGCACCGCCAGCGTGATGCGCGGGTCCTTGGCGCCGTAGTTCAGCGCATCGGTCAGGTTGCGCAGCGGCGTCTGCGCGGGCGGCTCGCCGATGAAGCCCTCGATGAAGCGCTCGGTCGGATCCTGGTCGGTGGATTCCGTGAGCGTGCCGGTCGGATAGACCACCAGCGCGACGTTGTCCTCAATTTTGGAGGGGGCGCCGCCGTGGAAGGCCAGCACGACCACGCCGACCAGCAGCAGCACGGAGAGGATGACCAGCAGCTTGTAGACGCCGTCGATCAACGCCCACACGCCGCTGAAAAAGCGGCCCATCCAGGAACGGGAAGAGCTCATGGAGGTGATAATACCGCGATAGCTTTGGGCGATGCCCCGGATTGAGGAATTTGCCTTGATCCTTCGGCCTCCGCTCCCCAGAATCCACGATCCATTGCAAAAACCCGCGTCAGGCCAGATGAACCACCACAAACTGATAATCCTCGGCAGCGGCCCCGCCGGGTACACGGCGGCGGTCTACGCGGCGCGCGCGAACCTGAAGCCGGTGCTGATCACCGGCCTGCAGCAGGGTGGCCAGCTCATGACCACCACGGACGTGGACAACTGGCCGGGCGACATCGAGGGACTCCTGGGCCCCGCGCTGATGGAGCGCATGCAGAAGCATGCCGAGCGCTTCAACACGCAGGTGGTGTTCGACCACATCAACAGCGTGGACTTCAAGAGCAGGCCCCTCCATCTCAAGGGCGACCAGGACAGCTACACCTGCGATGCGCTGATCATCACGACCGGCGCCTCGGCCAAGTACCTGGGCATCCCCTCGGAAGAGACCTTCAAGGGCAAGGGTGTCTCCGCCTGCGCCACCTGCGACGGTTTCTTCTACAAGGGCCAGGACGTGGCGGTGATCGGCGGCGGCAATACTGCGGTCGAGGAAGCGCTCTACCTGACCAACATCGCCCGGAAAGTCTACGTGGTGCACCGCCGCGACAAGTTCCGCGGCGAAAAGATCCTGCACGACAAGCTCGCCAAGCGTGTCGCCGACGGCAAGGCCGAGATCATCTGGAACTACACGCTCGATGAAGTGCTCGGCGATGCCAGCGGCGTCAACGGCATCCGCATCACCGGCACCGCCGGCGGCACGCCGAGGAACCTCGACGTGACCGGCGTGTTCGTGGCCATCGGCCACTCGCCGAACACGCAGATCTTCAACGGCCAGCTCGACATGAAGGACGGTTACATCAAGGTCAAGGGCGGCGCCGAGGGCGGCGCGACCGCGACCAGCGTGCCCGGCGTGTTCGCCGCCGGCGACGTGATGGACCATGTCTACCGCCAGGCCGTCACCAGCGCCGGCACCGGCTGCATGGCCGCGCTCGATGCCGAGAAATACCTCGACGACGCGCACTGACCCGCGACCTCGCTGACGCTCGTCACGCCCTCGCTGCGCTCGGGATCAGGCAGCCCTGCGTCGGCAAGCTGCATTGCGCGTGGCTGATGCCGGATATCGCCCTCGCTTCATGGCTCGCCGGACCGCTGCTTGGATTCGCCTCGCCATGTCTCGGCTCCCCTTTGCAGCGCCCTTCGGGTTCCAGTCCGGC
>JAYUGN010000205.1:0-4818 GCA_043767605.1 Gammaproteobacteria bacterium | reverse complement strand
CCAGCGCACCAGCGGCCTGCCGATCGGCACGATCAGCGACAGCCATCGGCTCTGGCTCGGCGGCACCTTGCGCTCCCACACTTTGCGGATCAGGTCCGCGTCGGGGAGCATCTGTCCGTAGCCCCAGCGCCGCGCGTGCGGGCCCAGCTCGGTGTCGAAGCGCTCCTCCAGCGCCTGGACCTCGCGGCGCAGTGCCGGATCGCGCGGATACAGCCGGTCGCCACCGGTCGCATCGTCCGCGTAATGCACGATGTCGGTGGAATCCATGAAGCGCCGGCCCTCGTGCGTGAGCACCGGCACCGTGCGGCCCAGGTGCCGCCCCGTCGCCAGCCGATGGAACAGCGGCACGTACGCCTTTTCGCGGTACGGCAGCCCGACATGGTCGAGCGCCCAGCGCGCCTTCTCGCAGTAGTGGCTCAGCGGGATGGTGATGAGGATGGCGGGCTTCATTGTTGTCGTTTCCAAAGCCGTGGTGGGCGAATCCTCAACGAATGTCCGCAACGGTCACGCCGAGTCCCAGGCCGGACGTGCCATGGCCCGCGCATAATAGACCTTCACCCTCGGAGGGTTCGAGGAGATCGGTCTTGCGGATCTCCCGCGCGCTAGCCAGCAGAATGTCGGCGACGGTGAAATCGGCGCAGGCGATCCATTCGCGGCCTGATCACTTTGCGCAGCGAAGGCTAACGATGGGCCGATATTACGCCGGCCGGCCCACCCACTTCCGCGCATTGCGGAACATCTGCATCCACGGCGTGAACTCGCCGTTCTGCGTGGGCCACCAGGACCCGGTGACGCCGCGGATCGTGCGCTCCGGGTGCGGCATCAGGATGGTCACGCGGCCATCGGGGCTGCACACCGAGGTTAGGCCGCGCGGCGAGCCGTTGGGATTCTGCGGATAGCGCTGGGCCACCTTACCGGCCGAATCCACGAAGCGCATCGCGACCTGGCCGTTTTTTTCGAGCGCATCGAGATCGCCTTCGGCGGAAAACACCGCGCGGCCTTCGCCGTGCGCCACGGCGATCGGCAGCTTGCTGCCTTCCATGCCGGCAAAGAACAAGCTCTTGCTCGGCAGGATCTCGACCTGCGCCCAGCGCGCCTCGAACTGCTCGCTGCGGTTGCGGCGGAATGCCGGCCAGCTTTGCGCGCCGGGCACGATGTCTTTCAGCGCCGCGAACATCTGGCAGCCGTTGCACACGCCGAGCGCGAAGCGGTCCGGCTTGGCCAGGAATTCGGCGAACGCCGCGCGCGTGTCGGCATGGAACAGGATGGACTTGGCCCACCCCTGCCCCGCGCCGAGGACGTCGCCGTACGAAAACCCGCCGCAGGCGACGACGCCGCGGAATTCATCGAGCTTCACCCGTCCCGAGAGGAGGTCGGTCATGTGCACGTCCACGCTCTCGAAACCGCTGGCGTGGAACGCGTAGGCCATCTCGACCTGCCCGTTGACGCCCTGCTCGCGGAGGATCGCGACGCGGGGGCGGTTTTTGAGGACGGCGGGTGACAACCCCTCACCCTGGCCCTCTCCCCGCAAGCGGGGAGAGGGGATAAATACACAAAGGCCCTTGTCGTCGGGATCGCCGACGCCATCGAATTCCTCGCGCGCGCACCCGGGCTCGTCGCGCAACGCGGCAATGCGGAAGCTGGTCTCGGCCCAGGTCTTGTGCAGCTTCTCGCGGGGCTCCTCGAACAGCACGCGCTCGCGGTAACTGAAGCGCACCGTGTCACCCTTGGGCGCGCCGATCACCGATCCCAGAACAGCCACCGGCACCTTGCCGAAGGCGGCTTTCACTTTCGCGACATCGGCCGCGCGCACTTGCAGCACCATGCCCAGCTCTTCGCTGAACAGCGCGGCAACCGGATCGTCGCCGAGTTCGTCGAGCGCGATGTCCACGCCGCAGTGGCCGGCGAAACTCATCTCGCACAGCGTGGCGAGCAGGCCGCCGTCCGAGCGGTCGTGGTACGCGAGCACTGCGCCCTGCGCATTGAGCGACTGCACCGCATCGAACGCGCACCGGAGCAGCGCGGGATCGTCGAGATCCGGCGGCGTAGTGCCGGTGGCGCGGAACGCCTGCGCCAGCACCGAGCCGCCGAGGCGGTTCTGGCCCCGGCCAAGATCGGCCAGCACCAGCAGCGTGTCGCCAGCATCCGTGCGCAATTGCGGGGTCAGCGAAGCGCGCACGTCGGCCACCGGCGCGAAACCCGAGATGATCAGCGACAGCGGCGAAGTCTGCATCGCGCGGCCGGCGCCCTCGCCCCTCTCGCTCCACTGGGTGCGCATCGACAGCGAATCCTTGCCGACCGGGATCGCGATGCCGAGCGCGGGGCACAGCTGCTCGCCGACCGCGCGCACGGCGTCGTAGAGCCGCGCATCTTCGTCGCCGTTGCCGGCAGCCGCCATCCAGTTGGCCGAGAGGCGGATGTCACCGAGCTTGGCGATGCGCGCGGCAGCAATGTTGGTGATCGCCTCGCCCACCGCCATGCGGCCCGAGGCCGGCGCGTCGAGCACCGCCAGCGGCGTGCGCTCGCCCATGCTCATCGCCTCGCCGCTGACGCCGGCGAAGCCGCTCGCGGTTACGGCGCAATCCGCCACCGGCACCTGCCAGGGGCCGACCATCTGGTCGCGCACCGTGAGGCCGCCGACCGTGCGGTCGCCGATCGTGATCAGGAAGCCCTTGCCGCCCACTGCCGGGAAGCGCAGCACGCGCGTCACCGCATCGGCGATATCCACGGCGCGATGGTCGAATTCGCCGCCGACGCTTGCGGCGCGCTGCGTGTTGCGCTGCAGGCGCGGCGCGTTGCCGAGCAGCACAGACATCGGCATGTCCACCACTGAAACGGAGTCAGACTGCATTTCGGAAATGCAGTCTGACCCCATTTTTCCGTCGGTGACCTTGAGCACTCGCTCGGCGGTCGCCGTGCCGACCACGGCCATTGGGCAGCGCTCGCGCGCGCAGATCTGCTCGATCTCGGGCAGGCGCGCGGCCGGCACGGCCAGCACGTAGCGCTCCTGCGCTTCGTTGCACCAGATTTCCATCGGCGAGAGCGAAGGATCGCTGCTGGCGATCGCGCGCAGCTTGATCGCGCCACCGCGGCCGTCGGCGTGCACCAGCTCGGGCAACGCGTTCGACAGCCCGCCCGCGCCGACATCGTGGATCGACAGGATCGGGTTGTTGGCGCCCATGGCCCAGCAGGCATCCACCACTTCCTGGCAGCGGCGCTGCAGCTCTGGATTCGCGCGTTGCACCGAGGCAAAATCCAGGTCCGCGGTGGAAGCGCCGGTGGCCATGCTCGAGGCCGCGCCGCCGCCCAGGCCGATCAGCATCGCCGGCCCGCCGAGCACGACCAGCCTGGCGCCCTCGGTGACGGCCAGCTTCTGCACGTGCGGCGGGCGCACGTTGCCGAGGCCGCCCGCAATCATGATCGGCTTGTGGTAACCGCGGCGCGCGACGTTGTCGCCCTGCCCTTCCTTCGTCTCGAAGGTGCGGAAATAACCGTTGAGGTTCGGCCGGCCGAATTCATTGTTGTAGGCCGCCGCGCCGATCGGGCCTTCGATCATGATCGACAGCGGGGTGGCCACGCGCCCGGGGCGCGAATCCTCGAATTCCCAGGGCTGCGCGAAATCCGGGATTCGCAGGTGCGAGACCGAGAAGCCGCAGAGGCCCGCCTTGGGCTTGGCGCCGCGGCCGGTGGCGGCCTCGTCGCGGATCTCGCCGCCGGAACCGGTGGCGGCGCCCTGATGTGGCGAAATGCCGGTGGGATGGTTGTGCGTCTCGACTTTCATCAGGATGTGCGCGGGCTCGGCCACCGGGCCCCACACACGGCCCTCACCCTGGATGAAGCGCTCGGTCGTGCCCCCCTCGATGACGGCGGCGTTGTCCTTGTACGCGCTCAGCACGCCGGCCGGCGCCGCCTTGTGCGTGAGCTTGATCATCTCGAACAGCGAGCGCTCCTGCTTCTCGCCGTCCACGGTGAACTCGCCGTTGAAGATTTTGTGGCGGCAGTGCTCGCTGTTGATCTGCGCGAACATCATCAGCTCGGCGTCGGTCGGGTCGCGCTTCACATCGCTGAAGTGCCTGGCGAGGTACTGCATCTCGTCCGCCGACAGCGCGAGGCCCCAGTCCTTGTTGGCGGCTTCGAGCGCCGCCACGCCGCCTTTCTGCCCATTTGCAGTAACGGGCACGGTGCGCAGTGAGCGGCGCGCCGGGGCGTCGAGCACGTGGCCCAGCGCATCGGCGCTGGTGACCACGCTCTCGGTCATGCGGTCGTGCAATTCCTCCAGCAGCGCTGGCGGCAGCGACGTCACGCCGTCCAGGAGCACCACGCGGCCGCGCTCGATGCGCGTAACGGCAAGCCCGCAGACGATGGCGATGTCGGTGGCCTTGCTGCTCCAGGGTGAGACGGTGCCCAGCCGCGGCACTATGAATAGCGCGCCATCGGCCGTGGGCAGCGCATCGGCGCCTGGCCCGAGCAGGCGGCGCAGGTCGGCCAGCGTCACGCCCTGCGATTGCACGAGGAACAAATCCAGCACGCGCAGGCTTTTCAGCCCCGGCGCGCCGGCGGCGAGTTTCTCGAGCAGGCGTTGCACGCGGAACGCCGACAGCACCTCGCAACCGTATAACACCCGCAGCGCGTTCACTGCAGGGTCCGCCACGCGAGCCCTCCGTCCTGGTTGGCGCAGACGAGCTCGGGATTGGAAAAGGACTGCGACCCCTTTTCTTTTAGCGCGCCGCGCGCCGCCGCCAGCGCCAGCTCCGGCGTGTTGTTCTTCTCGGACAGGTGCGTCAGCACCAGGTGCTTGAGGCGCGAATTGTCGAGCGA
>JAYUGN010000204.1:0-1544 GCA_043767605.1 Gammaproteobacteria bacterium | reverse complement strand
CGAGGGATATCGTGAAACTTTGCGGCCGCGACATCGGCATCGACCAGCCGTTGTTCTTCATCGCCGGGCCGGACACGCTCGAATCGGAAGATCTCGCGCTCGAAGTCGCCGGCCACATCGCGCCGATCTGCAAGCAGCTCGGCATGCTGTACATCTTCAAGGGCAGCTTCGACAAGGCCAACCGATCGTCCGGCAAGTCGTACCGCGGCCCGGGCCTCGCGGCGGGCCTGAAGATCATGGAAAAAGTGAAGAAGGTGGTCGGCGTGCCGGTCACGACCGACGTGCACGAGGACACGCCGGTGGACGAGGTCGCCTCGGTGATCGACCTGATCCAGACGCCGGCCTTCCTGTGCCGCCAGACCAACTTCATGCAGAAGGTCGCGAAGGCCGGCCGGCCCGTGAACGTCAAGAAAGGCCAGTTCATGTCGCCCTGGGAAATGGGCAACGTGATCGACAAGATGAAGGACGTCGCGCCGCCGCCGGGCGCCGTGGCGCCCGGTGAAGAAGTGCCCTTCATGCTGTGCGAGCGCGGGTTCTCGTTCGGCTACAACAACCTCGTCGCCGACATGCGGGGCCTCGCGATCATGCGCAAGTTCGCGCCGGTGGTGTTCGATGCCACGCACACCGTGCAATTGCCGGGTGGGCAGGGCAACGCCTCGGGCGGCATGCGCGAGATGATCCCGGTGCTCGCGCGCGCGGCGGTGTCGGCGGGCGTCGCCGGGCTGTTCATGGAGACCCATCCGCGGCCCAGCGAGGCGCTGTGCGACGGGCCGAATTCCTGGCCGCTGAAGCACATCGAGCCGCTGCTCAAGACGCTGCACGCGCTGGATCGCGTCGTGAAGCACCACGGGCTCGAAGAAGTGCGCTTCGCCAGCGAGCTCTGACCGCTCGCCGGGCGGGAACGCCATGCTGATCCGCACCAAGCTGCTGCTGCTGGCGCTGGTGCCGTTGCCGGTGCTGCTGGTCCTGGTGGCGCTGAACCTTTCCAACGCCCAGACCCAGTATCGCGAGGCGCAGCAGCTGGCGCGCGCGATGGGCCTGGTGAAGCGCGGCAGCGCGCTGGGGGGCGCGATCGTCGCGCGGCGCGATGCCGAGGCCGCCGAGCTCAGCGAGCAGTCACGCGGCCTGGAATCCCTGCTCGAGAACGACTCGGTCAAGCCCGGACCCGCGCCCGTGTCCGCGCCGGAGGCCCGGTCGCCGGGTGTCGCCGCCGCCATTACCGACTTTCGCGCGGTCGGCCTGGACGACGTGCCGGATTCCGTGCGGGAGGGCGTCCGTTCGCTGGACGCCGATCTCGAGCAGATGGCGCGCCGGCAGCCGCTGCAGGCCGGCAGCACCGACCTGGGCCACCTCGTCAACGATTTTGACCGGCTGATCCGCGCGCTGGACGTGCTGCCGCAGCTGGTCGTGGCCAGCTCGAACAGCGCCCATGCGCGCCAGCTGCAGACGCTGTCGCTGGTGCTGCAGGTGCGGGACTCGCTGGCGCGCGAGCGCCTGTACCTGCGCCACGCCATCGTCACCAACGCGCTGTCGCCGGCGCTGGC
>JAYUGN010000203.1:0-4830 GCA_043767605.1 Gammaproteobacteria bacterium | reverse complement strand
GCACCAGGCCCTTGGCGTTCAGGGCCTCGTCGCCGGTTTCGTTCTTTTTTGCGGGCGGAATCACGGGGAACAGTGCCACCGCGCGGATGCCGAGCTTGTAGAGCGCCTTCACTTCGGGGCCGAGCTGCGCCAGCGACAGGCGCGAAACGCCGGGCATCGAGGCGACCTTGCCGAGCTGCGCGCCTTCGGCGACGAACAGCGGCTGGATCAGCTGGGCCGGGGCGATGCGCGTCTCGCGCACGACTTCGCGGATCCAGTGGGCCTGGCGGGTGCGGCGGAGCCGCGTTGCGGGATAGCTGCCGTCGGTCAAGCGGGTGGCCTTTCGCTGCGTGGAGGCGCGATTATAGGGCCATGTTCGACTTCATCCTCGCGCACGAGGCCGCCGTCCGCGTGTGCGCTTTCGCCGGCGTGCTGGCCGCGCTGCTCGTGCTGGAGGCGCTGTTGCCGCGGCGCGGCGGCGACCGGTTGCGGCGCCTGCGCTGGGGCGCGAACCTGCCCATGGTCGTGGCCGGCGCGCTGCTGGTGCGAATGGTCCTGCCGCTGGGTGCGGCCGGCGTCGCGCTGTGGGCGCGACAACAGGGCGTGGGCCTGTTCAACGTGCTCGCCGTTCCCAACACGATTGCGGAAATCGCCTCGTTCCTTGCACTTGACGCGGCCATCTACGGGCAGCACCGGCTGTTCCACCGCGTCCCGGCGTTCTGGCGCATCCACCGCATGCATCACAGCGACGTGGAGTTCGATGCCACGACCGCGCTGCGTTTCCACCCGTTGGAGATCGCCCTTTCAATGGGCATCAAGCTGGCGGTCGTCATCGCCCTGGGCGCGCCGCCGGTGATCGTGATCCTGTTCGAGATCGCGCTGAACGCCACCGCGATGTTCAACCACTCCAACATCGCGTTGCCGCTGGTGCTGGATCGCGCGCTGCGCCGGCTGCTCGTCACGCCGGACATGCATCGTGTCCACCACTCCACGCAGCCGCGCGAGTACAACCGCAACTTCGGCTTCAACCTGTCGTGGTGGGATCGCCTGTTCGGCAGCTACACCGACCAGCCTGAGGGCGGGCACGCCGCCATGGCCATCGGCTTGCCGGAATTCAGGGATGCGCCGGAGCAGACATTCACGGCGTTGCTGCTGCAGCCGCTGAAATAAAGGGAAATAAAGGGGACGCACACCTTTATCGGTGTCGCGCCGCCAAGATCACGCTCTGCGCGGGATAAAGGTGTGCGTCCCCTTTATTTGGCGTCGTTGAGCGTCCAGTCGTAGGCGTCGCCGCCGATGCGGCTGATGCCGGCAAGTTTTTTCGCCAGCGCAGGCTCGGCATATTTCTTCAAGTGGGCGATGACACCCGTGGCGTCGCCACCGAAATCGGCTTGGAACCAGACATAGATGCTGGACACGACCAGCTTGCCGCCCTCGAGCTTCGCGCCGCGCGGGCTGTTCACGTAGGCGCGCGCCCCGGCGTCGAGCATTGCTTCCATGTTGCCGGCGGTGAAAGCCTGCGTCGCGAGGTTCGGGCAGCCGATCGAGGCGCAGTTCACCGAGTAGTGCGTGCGCGGATCCTTCCACAGCGGCCGCAGGATGCGGTGCTCGATGTCGTCCAGCGACACCGCCTCGCCCTCGACCGTCAGCAGCTTCTTCTTCCACGGGCCCTTGGCGAACAGGCCCGGCGAGATGTTGATCTTGAGGATGCTGTCGACGGGGTAGTGCTCGAGGATCGTGTTGACCGTCGTCGCGTTGTAGAGGTTGATCCAGTAACCGCGCTGCTCGGCGCGCGCGAACTTCGTCGGCTTCACCTCCTGCAGGCGCTTGAGGTAGGCCGCGAGCTTCGCGCGATCGTCCGCCGTGACCTTGCTGTAAGCCACGCGGTTGAGGCCGTCGCCGCCGGGCTTCACGTATTTGCCGAGGAAGTCGTTCCAGTCGGCGTGGTCGATCGCGACCTTGTTGGCGGTGGATTTGTCCCAGCGCTCCCACAGTTCAGCCGAGGGCGCCGCCAGCGCGGCGAGGGAAAACGCCATCAGCAGGGCGCCGAGGGCAAGTCGCATGGGAACCTCACGGCGTGTGCGCATCGAGCCAGGCGCGCAGGTCACGTGTGGTTTCGTCGCGGCAGGTGTCGTTGAACAACTCATGCCGTGCACCCTTGTACACGAGCACCGTGATGTCGCGGACGCCGGCCGAGAGGTACTTCTGCTCCAGCAGCCGCGGGCCGCGTTCGCCGGCGCTGACCGGATCCTCCGCGCCCGCGAGCATGAGGACGGGCAGCGTCGAGGCGATGCGCCGCAGGCGCTCGGGCGAGGTGAGGGTTTCGCCGGCCTCCAGCAGGTCGATCCAGAGTCCGGTGCTGCAGCGGTAGCCGCAATCCGGGTCGGCGACATATTTGTCCACTTCGGCCTTGTCGCGCGAAAGCCAGTCGAAGGCGGTACGCGCGGGCGCAAACCGCTTGTTGAAACTGGCGAACGAGATCTTTTCGCCCACCACGCTGGGGTGGCGCCGGCCGTAGACCAGCGCCTCGGTGCGCAGCAGCACCAGCGCGAGCTTGCGCGTCGGCGCGAACTCGCCGCTGGTGGCCGAGAAAATCGCGCCCGCAAGCGAGTTGCCCGATTCCGCCACGTAATGCTGCAGCAGGAACGAGCCCATGCTGTGGCCGAGCATGAACACCGGCTTGCCGGCGTGTTCGCGCTGCGCCAGGCGCTGCACGTCGCGGATCGAGGAGATCGCCACGCGCCAGCCGCGGCGGTCGGCGAAGTGTCCGCGCGCCCAGTCCTCGGAAATCGGGCCGTGGCCCGGCAGGTCGTGGGCGTAGACCGCGTAGCCGGCGGCGGTGAGCGCACGCGCGAGCCGGCCGTAGCGTGCGGCGTGCTCGGCCATGCCGTGGATGACCTGCACGATGCCGCGCGGCGCGGCGTCCGGCTTCCAGCAGAGCACCCGCGCGCGACGGCCGCCGGCGTAGCGATGCTGGAACTCGCTGTGCTGCACCTGTATCGTCCCCTCTCCTCGAAACGCCTTGACGCTAGCACAGGCAGGAGACACCGGCGATGACGGCGCTACTCGCGATCGACCAGGGCACCACCAGCACCCGCGCGATCGTGTTCGACCGCAAGGGCCGCAAGCTCGGCGTGTCGCAGCAGGAGCTGCCGCAGTCGTATCCGCAGGCGGCCGCCGGCGTCGCGGGTGACCCCGGTGAAGTCGTGATGGTCGAGCACAACCCCGAGCGCATCTGGAAGGACACCGTCGCCTGCGTGCGCGGCGCCCTGAAGAAGGCCCGCACGCGCGCGCCCGAGATTGCGGCGCTGGGCATCACCAACCAGCGCGAAACCACGGTGGTGTGGGACCGGCGCACCGGCAAGCCGGTGTACCCGGCGATCGTCTGGCAGGATCGGCGCACGGCCGAGTTCTGCAAGGCCAACGCGGGCCGCGAGCGCGAGATCGCCGAGAAGACCGGGCTGCTGCTCGACCCGTATTTCTCCGGCACGAAAATCCGCTGGATCCTCGACAACGTCAAGGGCGCGCGCGAGAAAGCCGGCCGCGGCGAACTGGCCTTCGGCACGATCGACAGCTGGCTGCTATGGAAACTCACCGCCGGCAAGGTCCACGCCACCGACGCGACCAACGCCTCGCGCACGCTCCTGTTCAACATCCGCACGCAGCGCTGGGACGACGAACTGCTGAAATTCCTCGGCGTGCCGAAAAGCATGCTGCCGGAGGTGAAGGACAGCGCCGCCGAGTTCGGCATGACGGATGCGAAATTGTTTGGCGGGCCGATGGCGATCCGCGGCATCGCCGGCGACCAGCAGGCGGCGACCGTCGGCCAGGCCTGCTTCTCGCCCGGCATGAGCAAGAGCACCTACGGCACCGGCTGCTTCCTCGTGCTGAACACCGGCCAGGAGCTGAAGCTCTCGCGCAACAAGCTGCTCTCGACCGTGGCCTACCGGCTGAACGGGCAGGTGACCTACGCGATGGAAGGCAGCATCTTCATCGCCGGCGCGGCGGTGCAATGGCTGCGCGACGCGGTGCACCTGATCAAGAAGGCCGGCGACACCGAGGCCATCGCGAAAAAACTCAAAGACACGCGCGGCGTGTACCTGGTGCCCGCGTTCACCGGGCTCGGCGCGCCGTACTGGGATCCCGAGGCGCGCGGCGCGATCTTCGGGCTCACCCGCGACGCGGGCCTCGCCCACATCGTGCGCGCGGCGCTGGAGTCGGTCTGCTACCAGACCCGCGACCTGTGTGGGGCGATGCAGCAGGACGCAATGGCGCCGACCGAGCTGCGCGTGGACGGCGGCATGGTGGTGAACGACTGGCTCACCCAATTTCTGGCCGACGTGCTGCAGATTCCGGTGGTGCGGCCGCAGACCGTGGAGACCACCGCGCTGGGCGCGGCCTTCCTCGCCGGGCTTTCAGCCGGCGTCTACGGCTCTCTCGAGGAAATCGAGAAACTCTGGCAGATGGACCGGCGCTTCAAGCCGAAGCTCGCGGCCGCGAAGGCCAATGCGTTGTATGCGGGCTGGGGGAAAGCGGTGGCGCGCGTGCGTTCGTAGTCGCGCGGGTGCGCTCGTAGGCTGGGCTGAGCGTAGCGAAGCCCAGCATTCAAGACTGGATCCCCGCTTGCGCGGGGAGGACGGGTCAGTTCGGCCTCAGCGTCGAAATGCCGTGCTCAGGCAGCTTCACGACGCGGCCTTCGAGCGAGACGTTGTTGATGAGGTAGCCGGCGCGGCACTCGAACTGCGTATCCGAGCGGAACTCGCGGTTCTTGTAGATGCTCTTGATGTTGACCACCGCGTTGCCGCCCAGCGCCTTGGCGTGGTCGCGCAGCGCCGCCAGCGCCTCGATGAA
>JAYUGN010000202.1:0-13199 GCA_043767605.1 Gammaproteobacteria bacterium | reverse complement strand
GCAGGTTGTCGATGAACACATCGTGCGTGCCGGCTTTCTCGCCCTTGAGCCAGTACCTCAGGATCCGGTATTCGCCGGTTTCGTTGACCAGCACGTAGGCGTCGTCCGGGCCGACCGCCACGCCATTGGCGAAGTGCAGGCCCTTCATCAGTACGCGGGTCTGCTGGGTCTCGACGTTGTATTCGAGCAGGCGGCCGTTGGCGCCGTGCTCGAGCAGGTCGGTGACATGGTGCCCGTAGCCGAACTTGCTCGAGGCGTCAGTGAAGTAGATGTTCTTGTCGAGCCGGGTGTTGTCGGCGTCATCGGTGAAGCCGAACGGCACGCCCTCGGCGTCGCCGACCAGCGGCCGAATCTTGTCGCCGAGGTGCAGCAGGCCTTTTTTGGCGTCGGCGATGACCAGGCCGCCGTTGGGACCGAAAGTGATGCCCAGCGGCCGGCCGCCGGTATTGGCCAGCTCCGTGACGGTGCTGCCGTCAGGCGCGAGCTGCACGATCCGGCCATCGGCATAACCGCCATAGACGCGCCCCACTGCGTCGACATTGATGCCCTCCGGCCCCTGGCCGAAGCCCACCGCGAGTTTCTGAATGCCTTTCAGTTTTTCGTTGTAGGCGTAGACGCCTTCGAGCTTCGGCGCAGCCGGCGGCGTCCATGCGACCGGAGTCATGCCCGTGGGCCAGAACAGCAGGTACAGCGCTGCCGCCGCAACGGCGGCCAGCGCTACTTTCAGGACTTTCACGGGCGCGCTCCAAAAAAACGGGCGACCGTAGCCGCCCGCGTTTTAAAACTTTAGCGTCTTCGACGCAGCGCGGCCAGCAGGCCGAGCAGCAGGAGGGCGGCGGGCGGCATGGCGCCTCCGAGCACGTTGTTGCCCACGGCGGGTGCCTTGGCATCCGCCAGCACCGGCGTCACTTCGATCACCCTGGCCGCCGCCGACGTGCTGGTCAGGCCGCGAGAATCCTTGACGCGAAGCTTGGCGTTGTACGCGCCGGCGGTGTCGTAGGTGTGGCTCACGGCGGGGGTGGCCTGCGAAATGTTCTCGGAGCCGTCGCCGAAATCAAAGATGTACTCGGCGATGGAGTCCTGCGTGTCGGCGTCGCTGGAGGCTGTGCCATCGAACATGACCGTGAGTGGCGCCGGTCCGGTCTGCGCGTCGATGTCCAACACGGCCTGCGGGGGCGTGTTCGGCGAGCAGAAATTCAAGGCGACGGTCGTGAAGACGCCGGTCCCCGCCAGTCCGTCCGGCATGTTGTCCGGCGTCGGGTTGGCGGCCACGCCGTTCACCATGATGCGCGTCTGGAACTTGCTCAGCTGGTCGGTGCCGGCGCCGGCGTTGGCGAGGCCAAGGTCCGAGGCTTTGACGCCGAGCGTGATGAGGCCGTTAGCCGAGTAACTGCTCTCCGGGAGGGCCGCGACGATCGTTCGGCTACCCGCAGTGGTGCCCGCCGCCGTCGGCTTCAGGATTTCGAAGACCGGCGCTGCGGGCGTGCCTGGCGGCACGGTGCTCATGCGGACCGTGTAGTACTTGTTGTCGGCGCCGTAGGGTTTGGTATTCGTGTCCGGATTTACGCAGGGGAATGACGGCGAGCAGAAATTGACTGGCCAGTAGGTGTTCGCCGGCACGGTCGAGAGGCTCGTCATCTTCAGGTGAAAATAAATCTTGTAGTCGCCGTTGGCGAAGTACGGCTGCGAGACCGACAGCTTGCGCACGTCGTGCGCCGCGACCTGGTCGAGCTCATCGCCTTCGGCGTCCTGCAGGATGGTCAGGCCCGGCGGCGTGCAGATGGTCTCGCCGACCCCGCCCACGTCCACCGAAAGCTTGATCAGGTTGCTCTGCACGCTGTCGCCCAGGCCGTTGACCGCCACGATGCGATAGAAGTAGTCAGGCTCAATGGGATCGATGCTGTAGTCGGTGTAAGCCGTCTTCGGATTGACCGCCAGCAGCAGCGACTGTGCCGCGGCCGTCGTGCCGCGGTAGATCTTGTAGCCCGTAATGGCCGAGGTGCCGTCGTCCGCAGGCGCGCGCCAGGTCAGCGCCGCCGCGTCGGGTGAGGGCCGTGTGCCGGCGAGGCAGGCCGCCTGCGCCACGCGTGGCTCGGACAGGTCCTTGCTCACGTACAGCGACTTGCCGCCCACGACGCGCGCAATCGCAGCCTTGTCGCTGCGGTTGACCGCGCTGGGGTTGCTCACGCAGGTGCCCACGCAGCCGTCGGCAAAGCCGAGCATCGGCCGGCCCAACTCGTCGAGCGCCATGTCATTGAAATCGAGCAGGTTGCGGTTCGCGCCGCAGGTGGTACCACCGGTGCAGACGCCGCCGGCGCCCTGGGCAGGATCGCTGGGAGAGGCATTGGTCGTGGACCAGGTCACGCCGCCGTCGTAGGTCACCGCGATGTAGGGATACCAGATGCCCGGGAAATCCACGGCGCCTGAGTTGCCCGCGGTGGTCGTGCCGATGAATCCGCAGGCCGCGCGATCCGGGTTGCCAGCGATACCTTGCGCGAAGACCGCGGTCACCACGCCAACGGCCGCGCCGAGGTTGGTGTCATGCGCCCAGGTCTTGCCCTTGTCGTGGGTCACGGCCACGCGCGGGCGGCCGTCATTTGCGGTGTAACAGAAATAACCCGTCCCGTCGCTTGCCAACGCCATCTGCGGGTCGGTCCGGCCATTCGTGCTGGTCGGGACCTTGCGCACCTCCCAGTTCAGGCCGTTGTCCTGCGAGACCGCCACGGCCTGGTTGGAGCCGCAGCTTTTGTTCGGCAGGTACACCGTGCCATCGGGTGCCGCGCGGATATGGCCATGCAGGCCGCCGCAGGTGGTCGTGTTGTAGACGATGACTGGCGGGAGGAAGCTGGTGCCGCCGTCGTCGCTGCGCGAGCAGTTGGCGTAGGCGATGTCCTGGCTGCAGTAATAGATCGCGTTCGGATACGCGGTCAGCGGCCGAGCCGTGCCGCCCGCGACGTAGGGACCCCAGCCGACGGTCTGGTGGTCCACGCCCGCGGCGCCCGGGAAGTTGCCGGCGCTCGGCGACCAGTTCGCGCCGTCGTCATCCGTATAGGCCATCGAATTGCTCTTGGCGCCGAGCTGGCTGGCGTAATAGCGGCCGGTGATGAAGTCACCCAGGCCGATCGGGTCCAGCGACACCGTGGAGGTGGTCGGGAAAGACACGTCTTCCCACAGGACGTCGCAGGACTCTGGCAAGCCGCCGGGATTCAGCAGGTCATCCTTGCGCCGTTCCGGGAAGGTCACGCGCAGCGACTCGAGCCCGGCCTGGAAGATGCCGCGCTTGCTCTTCGGGTTGTAGCCGAGCGACGGCTCACCCGCGCCGTTGCCCAGCGCCGGAGGCGACAGGACGTACTGGAAGCGAGGCGTGTAGGCGTCGCCAACCACGACGGGGAGCGCCTTGGTCAGCGTGATGGTCACCTGATAAGACGTTGCGCTGCCGGCGAATACGCAGACCAGCACCTTGTATTGGCTCGTGCCGGTGTTGGCAGGAAGGCTGATGGATTCCTCGCCGCCGGGCCCACCGGCGTCCGAGTTGCCAAGGTTCTTACCGGTGCCGTCGAGGACGCTCAGGACCAGGTCGCCCGAAGCGACGGGGCCGAGATCAATCTTGATCCCGTCATCCGGCCGTCGCGTGTTGAAGTCGTCGGGCAGCGTAACCGTCAGGTTGTAGGCTTCGCTCGTCGAGTCATTGGCGCAGGCATTATTCGCCGCGGCATTGGGACTCGAAAAAATGGGGCCGCCCGTGTACGTGAGCTTCGTGGTGACTTCGGTCAGCGTGCCGCCGGCAGGGCTCGCTGCAGCGAAGGCCGCAACAGGGATCAGCGCCAACAGGCAGGCGAGAATTCGGGAAACGCGCATCGACCACACTCCGGTTAGGACCCAGCAGTTTTGGAACGGGGTCCATCGAACCAACAAGGGCTGTCCGATTTTAACGCGCTGGCGGCGGTTCTGGTGATAAAAACGCACTACTACTACTTATGGCTGGGCCCTCGCCGCGGCCCCCGTCGCGCGGCACGCACGGCGACGCTGGCCACGAAGGAGGCGCGAACGCCCAAGTGCATGCTCATGATGATTCCCAGATTAGCTGGAGCGGCTTGCGCCGCCCGGATCATGCCCCAGAATGTTCTTGCGGCTCCGCGCGCGGAACGCCGCCGAGGTGGCGCTGCGCAGCAGGCCGAGCAGGCCGAGCAGCAGCAAGCTTGCCGCCGGCAGCGCGCCGGCTAACCGGTTGTTGCCCACGGCCGATCCGGTCACCTCCACCTGCACGGTGTCGGTGGACTGGGCGGCTGACGGGTCCTGGACTGTCAGCTGGAACGCGAGCGTCGTGGCCGTACCGGGCGCGGTGAAGCTGGGCCTGGACGATGACGCGTCGGTCAGCGTCACTGGTTCGCCGGAGGTCTGGGTCCAGGTGTACATCAGCGGGTCGCCGTTGGGTTCGACCGAGGCGCTGCTGTCTAGCACGACGTGAGAGCCGACTGCCACGGACTGGTCGAGGCCCGCGTTGGCAACGGGCGGCAGGTTGGTCAGCCCGGCCTGCACCGTCACTTTGACGATGTTGCTGAACTGACTCGACACCAGGTCGCCGCCCACCGGATACGCGGTGCGCACGCGATAGCAGCGGGCGCCGTCGAGCTGGTTGGACAGCGTGGCGCTCGTCGCGCTGGTGGTGAGGACGTCGCCCCAGTTGTCGTTGTCGATCGAGATGTCATCCACGTACCAGCCGAAGGGACTGGAGCCTGCGCGATCCTCGCCGCCGGACTGCATGCGGAAGCGGATCTTGATCGAATCGCCCTTGAAGGCGTCGAGCGCAATCGTTCGCTGGGTCAGCGGCTCGCTGGCCACGATGGGCGCGGCGTTCGGCGCAAGCTCCGAGCGGTTGCCCTGGGACAGCACCTGCCAGCTCGTGCCGCCATCCTTGCTCAACTCGACGAACACGGTGTCGTCGCCCTCGTTCATGTAGAAATCCCAGTAGCTCAGCGTGGTGCTGCCCTGGAGCGGGACCATCACGGCGTTCTTGAGCGTCAGGATCGCGGCCGGCTTGTTGCCCGTCGCGGCCGCGTCACTGCCGTTGGTGTAGCTCGCAAAAAACGCGTTGGCGCCGGCGTGCTTCTTGGTGCCGGACGGCGCCCAGGCGGTGGCGTTCGAGCCCTGGGTGGTCGCCACCCACTTGCCGAGCCCGCCCTCGGCGTCGTCGATGAGCAGCGGCGCGCAGGACGTGGTGGATTTCTGCAGCAGGTCCGGGCCCGTGGCATTGCCCGGATGCGTCCAGTTGAGGGTGAAGGAGCCGTTGGTGTCGGGATTCTCGTAATCGCTGCCGACCGACAGCACCGGCGGCGGCAGGCTCGCGCAGCTGAACGCCCGGATGTTGTCCACGTACCAGCCATCGCGGCCATTGCAGCCTTCCTGCGTGAACTTGAAGCGCAGCTGCACCTTGTCGCCGGGCTTGGCCAGCGCCGCCAGGTTCACCACCGTGGTGCCCCAGCGCGTCGGGGGCGAGCCCGACGGCGCGTTGATGTCGGCACCGTTCCAGGCGAACTCGCCGCCGTTGGGATTGTTGCTGGTGTCCGCGGCGCCCAGCAGCGCCGAGTTCGGCGGGTTGTACTTGTAGTTCGACTGCGCCACGAGCTTGAAGCCGCCGTCGTTGACGTTGATCTCGAGCTGGCCACCATCGGCAGTGGCTTCGGTGTTGACGTAGTGATCGAAGCGCAGCTCGATCTGGCTGGCGCCCGCCGGCACTGTGAACGGCGGACTGTCGTAGTTGAATTCGCCCGAATAATCGCCGCCGGGCTGGCAGGTGCCGCCACCGGGCTGTCCGATCGGGGGGTTGATGGCGAAGGCCGCCGTGCCGGTGTGGTTTTCGGGCAGGCTGCTTGACTTCAGCTTCCACTGCCGCACGTCGTGCGTGCTGTCGTTCCATTCCGAGAAGCGGCCGCTGTCGTTCTTGGTCCAACCTGCCCCGCCGCTTTCCCAGTCTTCCTGGAAGAAGTTCGTGGGGCCGATACAGGCGGCCGGCGGATTCTGCTTGAGCACCGGGATGTAAGGGCAGGGCGAGCCAAGGTCCATTTCGGTGGCCAGCATCGCCTGCTCGAGCTTGTCGCAATCGGCCTGGTCGATGATCTTGCCAGAGGCCAAGCCATCGGGACCCTTCAGGTTCACGCCCTTGAGCGCTTGGCACGACTGGCGCAGCGCGTTGGCGTGCTGCGGGAAGTCGGTGGTCGGCGTTTGGTAGTTGTTCTCGGCGTAGTAGTAGATGTGCGCCGCCTTGACGATTCCAATGCCGGGCATGAACGACTGGCCGTTGAAGGTATCGCGTGCCGCACCGGTGCTGACCGGCGGGCCCTGGCCCTTGGTGCCGTCCACCAGCATCGCGTAGGCGTGATTCGGCACGCTCGAGTTGGCGTGAACGCCGCCGCCGTCACCCGAGCCGCAGGTGTAATTGGCCGATGTGGCCTTGCCTGGGTTGGCGGCCGGGAAGTCGTCCGGCTTCCACATGTCGCGCAGCAGCAGCGCGGCGGCTTCTTCGCTGAGGTCTTCGCCCACCACCCAGCGGCTGCCGCCCTCTTCGTAATACTTGTGCTCGGTGAGCGTGGCGCCGCCCAGCGGGCCCTCGATGTTGTTCATGAGGTCGTAGGATTCGCCGAAGATGTCCGAGTAGCTCTCGTTGAGCGCGCCGGACTGGTAGGCGTAGATCAGGCCATGGGTGTATTGCGTGTAGGCGTGGCTCCACTCGTGGCTGACCACGTCGTCGGCGTCGAAGCCGGGGCAGTAGTTGGTTGAATCGCCGTTCCAGTAGGCGTTGGGACAGGCCTGGTTGACCAGATAAACGCTCTTCTGGATCTGGCCCACGTAGCTGTTGCCGCGAACGGGCGACCACACCGGGCCGGCTACATCCGGCTGGCAGGGGCCACCATTTGGGTCGCAGGCGTCGTAGCCTTTGCGGTCGAACATATTCTTGTAAAGCGCATAGGTGCCGCCGGCGAATACCCACAGGTTCTGGCTGGGCTGGCCCGGCGCCGCATTGGAGGCGGTCGTGGCGTTGTGGCCGGGATCATTGATGAGCGGCGGATCGGCCTGCCCGGCCGGCGTTGGCGTCACGGGGCTTTCGTCGAGATTCGGGGGAACTGTCTGGTCCGGCGTGTAGATCTCGCGGTTCAGGAAGGCGTGGATGTCGTTGATCCGGTCGAGTACGCGGCCGTTGACGCCGTCCACCAACACGCGCTCACGCACGAGCTTGCCGCCTTGCGAGGCGACGATCGCCTCGTACGCCAGCCGCGACTCGCCCAGCTCGCCGCGCAGCAGGCCTTCGGGATAGATCACCCAGCTGCCCCCGACCGTTTCCAGCACCGAGGCGGGGTGGGACTTGGCGGCCTCGAGTTCGGCGATCCGGTGAAGGTCGGTCAGGCTGCGCGGCACAGCCAGCGCGACCGGCGGCAGCTCGCGCACGAAGACGCCGTTCACGCCGACGATGCCGGCGTCGTCCATGTGGACGATCACGCGGGCACCGTAGACCGGCAGTCCGTCATGCACCTGGCCCAGGTGCACGTGGAGGTATCCCTTCTGGTCGGTCGAGATGCGGCGCAGCGAAAGCTGCGTCAGCGGGTCACTGATGCCGAGCGCCGCGCCGTAAACCGACAGGAACAGCTGCGCGCGCGCCAGCGGGGCGCCGCTGCCGCCGTCGGCCATCAGGGGCTGGGACCCGGTCGCCTGCAGCATCGTGTAGGCGTCCTTTTGCGCGCTGCTCAGGAATACCGCGCCGCCGGCGTTGGCGGTCAGGCGCGCGAACGCGTCGGCCCCGTCGAGGCTGGCCCGTTCGGGAACGGCCCAGGCGTTGAGGCAGGAGAACAGAGGAAAGAGGGCGGCGAGCGCGAGACCGCGCGAAAACGTGGAGCGCATGGACGATTCCTTAAGCGGCCGATAGGCCACTGACGAAGAGGGTTACGCCGATTTTAGCGCGGTGGATGCGCTTGCCGGTGATAAAACCGCATTACTACGACCAAATAACTGCCGTAACCCCCACGCTCATCGGAACACCGCTGACGGCGGTCACCGCAGTTTGGTGCGCCTGCGCCGCATCAGTGCGCCGAGCCCGGTCAGCAGCAGCGTCAGCGGCGGTAATCCGCCGACCGCGTTGTTGCCGATGCGGTCGAGGTCGTGCACGGTGACGACCACGTCATCCGTAGCACTGAGCCCATAAGGGTCGGTCACCGTCAGGCGCAGTGTCACCGGCTGGTCGCCGCTGAGGTCCGGTGCGGTGAAGCTTGGCCTCGACGTGCGGGCGCCGCTCAGCGAAACGGCCGGGCCACCGAGCTGGGTCCAGGCGTAAGTCAGCACTTCGCCGTCGGGGTCGCTCGACGGCGATCCATCGAGGCGCACCAGGGTCTTTTCGTCGACGGCGAGGTCGGTGCCCGCGTCCGCGACCGGCGGCAGGTTCACATTGCGCACTGTTACCACGATGTCGTCGGTGACAGTGGCGATGCCGTCGCTGACGCTGAGGCGGAAGCCGAGTGCCGTATCGGTCGCGACCGAGGGCGCATTGAAACTCGGCGTCGCCGTGTCGGCGTTGTCGAGTGCCACCACCGGGCCGGAGGTCTGCATCCACAGGTAGCTGAGCGACTGGCCGTCGCTGTCGCTGGCGATGCCGCTGAGCATCGCGCGCTGGGTTTCATCGATCGCGAAATCCGCGCCGGCGTTCACCACCGGCAGGTTGTTCGGCACCTGGATCTTCACGCACTTCACATTGCTGTACGGCCCGCCCAGGATTCCGGCCGGCGAGGCGAACAGGCCGCGGATTCGGTAGTAGCGCTGGCCGTTGGGCCGGCCGTTCACGGCGTACAGCGTGGCCGGCGCCGGTGTGTCGGCGAGCATCGCGAAGTTGTCATCAACGATGCGGATGTTCTCGACGAACCAGCCCGGGTGGCCCTCGAGCATGTCCGAGCTCATGCGGAAACGGATCTTCACCGAGTGGCCGGCATGCGACGACAAGTCGTACTGGCGTACGCCGGTAAAGACGCCGGTGCCCTGGCCCACCGAGGCGAACGGGCCGCCGTCATCGTTGGCCTCGACGATCGCAAAGTCGAAGCCGTCCTCGGTCGCCTGCGTCGTGTCGAACGTGAGCAGCGCGCCGCCCGGCGGGATTGCCACGGCCTGCTTCATCGTCAGCGTGTCGTTCTGGTCCATCGTGTCGGGCGTGTAGTACGCCATGCTGCCGCTGGTGGGATTGACGGCCGAGCTCCAGGTGCCGGTGCCCGCCCAGAGCGAATTGCTGCCACTGCTCAGGGTTTCGTCGGCGGTGTCGTAGAACACCTCCTCGACGCGCGTGGCTTCCTCGATGCGGTAGCCCGCCGGGGCGGCGCCCGCCGGCGGTGCGGTGTAGGTGAAATTGACCTTGAACGCGCTATTGGTATCGATGCTGCAGGCCGGGTCGGCCACCGCGGTCTCGACATTGGTGGGCGCGCCCTGCACCGGTGCGGCCACGTTGAAGTCCGGCGCGGGGATCGGGCAGATGTCGCGCTCGCCGGGGAAGCGGTAGCGCCAGATGCCGCGGCCATAGGTCGTGGCGTACAACTGGGTCAGGTCGCCAGGGTAGCCCGCGACCGTCTGCATCACCGGCACGTTGGGCATGCCAGTGCCCATCGGCGCCCATTGCGAGCCCGCGGTGTCGCTGGAGATGAACGGGCCGATCTGGGTGCTGACGATCAGCTGGGTGCCGCGCAGCGTCACCCCGAACACGGGCAGGTCGGGCAGGCCGGCGGATACGTCGACGAAATCTTCGCCGGCGTTGGTCGACTTGAATACGTGGCCGACGCCGATGTTGGCGTTGGGGTCGAGGTACTGGCCCGGCGGCAGCCATTGCGCGTTGGAATAACCCGACAGGGTCACGTAGATCGTGGCGGGATCCGCCGGGTCGATCGTGATGCCCGTGACAAAGCGCGTCGGCAGGCCGCGCACCGAGGCGAAATGCCAGCCATCGGCGGCGCCTTTTTTCTGCGGCAGGCTGCCGCCGACGTTGGTCGCGATGCCGCTGCCGAAAACCTGGCTGCTGTTCAGGCGGGTGGTGAAGGCGTTGCACAGGCCGCAGTAGCCGACGTAAGCGGCGGCGCCCTGCACCGCCGCAGTGGTCATCGAGCGCTTCTGGGTGGCGGTCGAGTTGTTGGGGATCAGCCCCAGGTTGAAGACCTGCACCCAGTTGCCGGTGGTGGCCGCACGTGCGTCCAGGTTCTCGACGATTTCCGGTCCGCCGGTGAGCAGGTGCTTGGAGTCGGTCGGGTCCATGACAAACGGATTGGTGAACAGCGCCGCGGTGACCTGGCTCGGCGCCATGCCGGTCCAGGTCGCCCCGCCGTCGACAGTGCGCCGTAGCGTGTTACCGGGCGTTTCCGTGTACGCAACCTTGGAGTCGAGCGGATCGACCGCGGCATAGATGCCGTCGCCGCCGAAGGTCTCGTAGATCTTGCGCGTCTGCGGATCGATGCGGCCCGAGCCGTTGTCCTGCAGGCCGAACCAGACCGTGCAGTCCTTGGCCACGCCCACGCCGTAAGGCAGCAGCGTGTAGAAGCCCTTGTTGGAGCCCTTGCCCCAGCGCGAGTTGTCGAACTCGCCGGTGGTGGCGACTGCGTGCTGGCGGTAGACGCCGCCGTCGTTGCCCACCAGCAGGTCGACGCCGCCGCTCGAGTCAGGGAGCCACAACGCGGCGTGCTGGTCGGGGTGAGTGGTGGTGGCGGTGGTCGGCGGATCGTTGGTCGGGCAATACGGCGCGCCGGTGTTGAGGAACTGGCAACTGCTGCCGGCGAAGTAGGTGCCGATCACCTTGAAGTCTTCGGTGCCCTGCTGGCCGGCCCCGTTCAGCGGCACGTCGGGCGCCCGGTTGGTCCAGACTTCCTCGAGCCCGAACACCAGGCGCGTGGGCACACCCGTGGGATCGACGCGGGTCGGGTCGATTTCGACGTAGAGGTTGTACCAGGACTGGATTCCCGGCGCGTAATTCGAGGCGGCCGCGGACACCGTGGTCAGTGACGATCCGGTTTGCGGCTGGGCCAGTTCATTCTCGTCGGCCATGCGGATCCAGCTGGTCCCGAAGTCCGAGGACACGTAGATACCGTTGAAGTAGGTATTGGTCGGCGCGGGTGAGGCCGTGCCGGGGTCGGGAATGTCGACAGCGCCGACGCCGCCGTTGAAGCGCACCGCGTCTTCCACGATCGCGTACACATAGTTGTGGTTCTGCTGCGGCCCGTTCACTACGCCCAGCGCCGTGCGGCCCATGCGCTCGGCGGTCGTGAAGCCGATGCTCGACACGCCGTCGCCGTAGGCGTTCAACAGGGCGAAGGTACCCGGTGCGCCGCTGTCAGAGCGGTACAGGCCGTTCTGGGGCGAGTGCATCTTGCCATCGAGGTACTTGCGCTTGCCGGCGCGGTAGCCGACGGCGGCGAGCACGGGGCAGCCGCTCGCGCCACAGGCCACCGTGCTGGAAGAAATGCCGCCGGGAACCTTGACCACCACGTCGGTCACGAAATTGGCCAGCTGGCAAGACTTGTCGGCGAGGTTGGTGCAGATCGTCGGCAGGACCACGTTTACATAACTGCGGCCGGCGTCGGTCGAGCGGTAGAGGCCCTTGCTGGTGGCGGCATAGACGATATCCGGGTAACCGGGATCGACCCGCAGCCGGAATGCCATGGCGCCGTCCGGGACGCCGCTGGCGTGGTTCCAGGTGACGCCGAGGTCGCTGGTCCAGAAAGCGCCCAGGCCGACGAAGGTGAAGCCGCCGCCGACGGGTTCGCCGCTGCCGGCCACCACCGTGCCGCCGCCGGACGGAGTCCAGGCCACGGAACCGATGATCAGCGTGGGCAAGTTGGCGCCGATGTCCTGCCAGGTCTGGCCGGCGTCGGTCGACATCCAGACACCGCCGGTGCCGATGGAGGCGAACACGCGCTTGTTGACCGGGTCGTAGGCGAAGCTGTCGACGCGGCCGCTGACGCTGCCGATGCCCAGCCCATTGACGCTGCCGTAGCGCGCATCGTCGGTGATCAGCGTGCCGATGCCGAATTCCTGCCATTCGCTGCCGGCGTTGGGCACGCTGGACTGCAAGCCGGCGGCGACCATCGCCTGCTTCTGCGCGATTGCCGCGCGCAGCGCGCCCGGCGGCGTTTCGGCCAGGGCCTGCACCTGCGACGGCGAATCCGGAAGCTGACCGAGGCGCTCGCCTCCTGCTTCGATTTCGGGCAGCGCCCCGAGTCGGGCGTAGCCGACTGTGAGGCCAGCAACGGCGAGGAACGCGGTGAGCGTGCGGAACGAATGGGCCGTCATTAGAAATCCCCGAGCCTTTACCGGCGCCGCCGCAGGCCGAGCAGGCCGAGCAGCAACAACGTCAGCGGCGGTAGTGCGCCCACGCCGTTGTTGCCGATGAGGTCGAGGTCGTGCACGTTGATCGTCACCTCATCGCTGCTGCTGAGGCCACGCGCATCGGTCACTTTCAGCCGCAGCGTCACGGGGTTGTCGCCGCTGACATCCGGCGCCTTAAAGCTGGGCGTGGCGCTGTTGGCGCCGGCGAGTGTCACGGCGGGTCCGCTCGCCTGGGTCCAGGCAAACGTCAGCACGTCGCCGTCCGGGTCGCTCGACATCGCGCCGTTGAGCCGGACCAAGGTCTTTTCATCGACCGTGGCGTCGCTGCCGGCCCGCGCGATCGGCGCGAGGTTGATGTCGCGAACGGTCACCGTCACGGAATCCGGCAGGGCCTGCAGGCCCTCGGCGTTGGTGACGTCCAGCTTGAAGCTCAGGGTCGTGTCGGTGGCCACCGAAGGCGCAGCGAAGGTGGGTGAGGCAGCGCTCGTGCTGCTCAGCGTCACTGTGGGGCCGGCGGTCTGGGTCCAGGCGTAGGTCAGCGCGGAATTGCGCGGATCGGCCGAAGCTGAGCCGTCGAGCGTTACGGTGGTGCGTTCGTCCACGCTGAAATCGGCACCCGCATCGGCCACCGGATTCAGGTTGACGTTGCGCACGGTCACCACGACGGTGTCAGTGGCGGTGAGGCCCAGCGGAATGTCGGTCACCTTGAGCGTGAACGTCACCGGCGTGTCTGCGATCACGGAAGGGGCCACAAAACTTGGCGTGGCCGTATTGGCGTTGCTCAAGAGGCTGGCGGGGCCGGCGGTCTGGGTCCACGCGTAGCTGAGCGCGTCATTGTCGGGATCGCTGGATAGCGCGCCGCT
>JAYUGN010000201.1:0-1558 GCA_043767605.1 Gammaproteobacteria bacterium | reverse complement strand
GCCAGCACCTCGTGCTGGCGTCCGCCCTCGGCGCGGTCGCCGTGCTGCTCATTCTGAATGAAATGTCCGGCTTCGTGACGGGCGAGAAACGGCTGTCGCCGCCCGAAGTCGTGCGCCTGATCAACGATGCGCAGGCGCTGATCGTGGACGTGCGCGCCCCCGGCGACTACAAGAAGGGCCACATCCTGAACGCCGTCAACCTGCCGCAGGCCAAGCTGGCGGAGCGGATCAGTGAGCTGGGCAAGGACACCGCCCGGCCGATCGTCCTGTACTGCGCCCTGGGCGGCGTCTCGGCCCAGGCCGCGCACACGCTGCGCAAGGCCGGCTACAGCCAAGCCTGGCCCCTGGCCGGCGGCCTCAACGGCTGGCTGGCGGCGAGCCTGCCGGTGACCACGCGGTAAAGGGTCGCTACGCCTTAGCACTGGCCGGGGTCAGACCCCGCAGGGCTCTGACCCCATTTAGAATCTACCGATGTCGCGCATCCTGATGTACACCACCAAGTGGTGCCCGTTCTGCACGATGGCCAAGCGGCTGCTCGCGGCCAAGGGCGTGGCGGTGGACGAGGTGGCGGTGGACACCGATCCGGCGCGCCGTTCCGAGATGATGGAACGCACCGGCCGGCGCACCGTGCCGCAGATTTTCATTGGTGACACGCACGTCGGTGGTTTCGAAGAGATCGCCGCGCTGGACCACAAGGGCGAGCTCGATCCGCTGCTCGCCACCGTCGAAGGGGACGACTGAGATGTCCGATGAAGAAGCGCCGGCCGTGATCCCCTTGCAGGTGGTCCTGCAGAAGATCTACCTCAAGGACGCCTCGCTCGAGATCCCGCTCGCGCCGCAGATCTACACGCGCACCTGGCAGCCCCAGCTCGACGTGCAGGTCACCACCGCGTTGCAGCCGCTGTCGGCTGACCAGCACCAGGTGCTGCTGTCGGTCACCGTGACCGCCAAGCTCGACACCGAAGTCGCGTTCCTCGCCGAGGTGCAGCAGGCCGGCATCTTCCTGGTCAAGGGCGGCGCCGACAACGCCGCGCGCCAGCGCGTGCTCGGCACCGAGTGCCCGAACATCCTGTTCCCGTTCGCGCGCGAAAGCGTGTCCGAGCTCGTGCAGCGTGGCGGCTTCCCGCAGTTGTTGCTGCAGCCGATCGACTTCGGCGCCCTGTACGAAGAGCACCTGCGCAACGAGGGCGGCAAGGCGCCGCACTGATGAGCGCCGGGTCCCGCACGTGAACATCGCCGTTCTCGGAGCGGGGTCCTACGGCACGGCGCTGGCGATCCAGCTCGCGCGCCTGGGCAACGACACGATCCTCTGGGGCCGCGATGCGGCGCAGATGGAGAAGCTGGCCGCCGAACGCGTCAACGCCGAGTACCTGCCGGGCTGCAAGTTCCCGCCGCAGCTGAAGCCGACGTCCGACCTGCGCGAAGCCGTGGCGCACGCCGACGACCTGCTCGTCGCGGTGCCGAGCCATGCGCTGCACGCGGTGCTGCGCATCGTTGCGCCGCTGCTGCGCGAGGGCCAGGGGATCATCTCGGCCGTCAAGGGCCTCGAGCCGCAGAC
>JAYUGN010000200.1:0-13249 GCA_043767605.1 Gammaproteobacteria bacterium | reverse complement strand
ACTTTCACCAGGTCGACGACCCGTACAGCCAGCTCGCCGCGCAGGCGCTGAAGCCCTTTCTCGCGCGCTACGACGTGCAACTGATGCCGCGCGTGGTCGACAGGCCCACGCCGATCGCGATCCACGACCAGAAACTCTGGGATGCGTGGGCGCTGCGCGACGGCACGGCGATCGCGCCGTTCCACGGCCTGGCCGCACCCGCGGGCGAACCCGATCCCGGATTTGTGGAGCTCGCGCGCTGCACGCTGCTCGCGCTCGAAAACTCCCCGCACTTCGCCGAGGCGGCGGTGGCGCTGACCGATGCGCTGCGCCGCAAGGACGGCGTCACGGTCCAGGCGCTGGCTGCGAAGCATGGCGCGGTGGCGATGCCGCAGGCGCGCAAACGGCTAGCCGAAAACTTCGCGATGCGCCACACGCTCGGCCATTACCTCGGCGCAATGTTCTTCTACGAGGGCGAGTGGTACTGGGGCATCGATCGGCTGCATTACCTCGAGGCGCGGCTCGAGGCGCTGGGCGCGCGCAAGCCGGGCGCGCCCGCGGGCAACAGCGTGCGGCTGGCGCGCCGGGCGCCGGAGCGCATCGCGCCTGCGCAGCGCGTGACGCTGGAATTCTTCCCCTCGTTGCGCAGCCCGTACACGCAGCTGTCGTACGCGCGCATCGCGGACCTGTGCGCGCGTTACCCGGTGGACCTCGTCGTGCGGCCGGTGCTGCCGATGATGATGCGAGGCGTGAAGGCCGATCGCCGCAAGGGCCAGTACATCCTGTTCGACACGCAGCGTGAAGCGCAGCGCCTCCGTGTTCCCTTCGGCAACATCTGGGATCCATTCGGCGACCCGGTGCGGCGCGCCTACTCGCTGTTCGCCTATGCCCAGCGCAAGGGCAAGGCGCTCGAATACCTGCGCAGCTACAGCGACGCGGTGTGGAGCGAGCGCGTGGACGCGTCCGGCGAAGCGGGCCTCAGATTGATCCTCGGGCGTGCCGGACTGTCGTGGGACGAGGCGCGCCAGGAGCTCGACAACAAGGATTGGGAAGCGGTGATGGAGCGCAACGTGCAGGACATGATCGCCGCCGGCTCGTGGGGCGTGCCGACGCTGCGGCTGCTCGCCGGCGCGGGCGCAGCCGAATTTGCCGCCTGGGGCCAGGACCGGATCTGGCTGGTCGAGGAGGAAATCGCGCGCCGGCTGGAAAAGGGGTTGGAAAAGGGGTTGGAAAAGGGGTCGCAGTCCTTTTCAAAGAGTGGCCCGACATGAGCCGCATCCAAAAGAAAAGGACTGCGACCCCTTTTTCCCCCGCTCCCAAGCGCGGCTATCTCGCCAAGGACGCCCGCCACCAGTCGCTGCTGCAGACCGCGGCGGCCGTGGTCGAAAAGGACGGCTGGCCCGCGCTCTCCATGATTTCGGTGGCGGCGCACGCGAAAGTCAGCCGCCAGCTGGTCTACGAACACTTCAGCTCGGTGGACCAGCTGATGTCGGAGACCATGACGCAGCTGTTTCGCGAGATGTTCGAGCGCATGCGCGAGGGCATCCAGCGCAACCCGGACAACCTCGCCGACCTCACGCTGTTCGCCGAGCGCATGACGTTCGATCTTTCGCCCGGCCGCACGCGCGCGCTGTGGCAGATGATCACGGCAACGTACTCGGACAATCTCGAGGCGACGCGCATGAGCCGCCGCCTGCGCCACCTGCTCACCAAGCTGTGGGCGCCGATCACCCAGGGTGCCTTCGGCCTCGAGGATCCGCACAGCGGCGCACTGACCTGGATGCTGCACATGGCGTTCTGGGGCGCGCACCAACTGGTGGACGACGGCGAGATCGACCGCGACACTGCCAGCAAGCTGTTCGTCTGGATGGTCACGCGGATCCAGGCCGGCGGCGCGGTGGCGCCGTCGAAAGCCCGCAAAGCCGGCAAAAAACGGCCCCGCCCGCTGTCCACGTAACGGTCAGTTCTGCCAGTAGACAACCTCGTCGCCCGGCTGCTCGGGCTGGTCGAGCGTGCGGTCCACCATCACCGGCATCTCGATGAACGAGGGCCACAGCGGCGCCACCATCTCCTTGTTGTGTGCGTCGAGCAGCGCGGCGAGCTCCGCGAGCTTGGCCGGCTCGGCCGCCGACAATTCCTTGCGCTCGGTCGGGTCCGCGGCGAGGTGGTACAGCCAGGTCTTTTTCGGCCGCTGCGCGCGCTGCAGCTTCCAGCCCCTGGCAATCACGACCTCGTAGCTGCCATCGCGCCAGAACAACTGATCGTGCGGCGAACCGGTTTTCTGCTGCGCGAGGAACGGCAGCAGGTTCACGCCGTCGATCGGGCGATCCGTCGGCAGTGACGCGCCTGCGGCGGCAACGATCGTCGGCATCAAGTCCACGCTCGACACCGGCTCGTTGAACACGCTCCCGGCGGGAATGTGGCCCGGCCACTGCGCCGCGAAGGCCACGTGCATGCCGCCTTCGAAATAGGTGAGCTTCCAGCCGCGGAACGGCTGGTTCACTTCCGGCAGGCCGATGTAGTTCGGCGCGCCGTTGTCGCTGGTGAACACCACCAGCGTGTTGTCCGAGAGGCCCTCGTCCTTCAGCGCCTGCAGCACGCGCGCCACGCTGCGGTCGAGCGCGCGCACCATTGCGGCGTTGACGCGCCGGCGATGCAACGGGATGTCGGCCAGTGCGTCGTAATCGCTCTTCAGCGCCTGCATCGGCGTGTGCACGGCCCAGTGCGCGAGGAACAGGAAGAACGGCCGGTTGCGGTTGGCGTGGATCGCGTGGATCGCCTCGTCCGTGTAGTAGTCGGTGAGATAGCCCTTGGGCTCGAACCAGTCGCCACCGTTGTAGCTGGTGGCGTAGCGCATGTTCGGCCACAGGAACTTGTCGATCGGGTCGAAGTCCTGCTTCGCGTTCACGACCTCCGGGTCATCCTGGCGCAGGTAGAGGCCGGATTCCATGAACAGCGACTCGTCGAAGCCCTGGTTGTTCGGGCGCAACTCGGGCGTGCCACCGAGGTGCCACTTGCCGATGTGCATCGTGTGGTATCCGCGCGGCTTCAGCAGCTCGGCGATGGTGATTTCCGAGGGCGGCATGCCGAGCGTGTCGAACGCGCCGATGTCGTTCGTCGCTTCGGGGTGCAGCACCATCCGGTGCTCGCGCGGGATGTCGTCGCCGAGCATCGGGGCGACGCGCGCCATGTTGCCGGGGGTTGGCGTGAACTCGTAGCCGAAGCGCGAAGAGTAGCGCCCCGTCATCATCGTCGCGCGCGAGGGCGCGCAGACCGAATTGCCCGAGTAGCCCTGGTCGAAGCGCACGCCGTTAGTGGCCAGCGAGTTGATGCCAGGCGTCGGCACCGAAGGGTTGCCAGCGCCGTACAGGCTCACGTCGTTGTAGCCCAGGTCGTCCGCCATGATCACGATGACGTTGGGCGGGCGCTCGCCTGCCGGCGCGGCCGCGGTCGCCGGACCTTCATCCCAGGGCACGGCGTGATTGGGCGCGCGCGGATGCTTGAGGTCGGTGACGAAGCCGAGTGCGTGCAGCAGGATGGGTACGCGGGCCGCGTAAGCGCCACCGGCGAGGGCTGCAAGCACGGCAAGAATGATTCCGAGTCTCTTCATCAGGTTTGATCCTTGGCATCTCTGGCGCAGCGAAAACCGACGTGCATGTGCGAGGAATCCGGCGTGGCGTGGCCGCGTGCGGTGGCGCGGAAGCCGTAGCAGAACTTCGGATCGCAGAGGAACGAGCCGCCGCGCTGCACTTTTTCTTGTCCCTCTCCCCGTGAGTGTTCCCTCACGGGGAGAGGGTTAGGGTGAGGGGCGCCGGGGTGAGGGGCCGCGTACTGCGGGTACGGCTCATACCAACTGCTCGTCCACTCCCACACATTCCCCGCCATGTCCGTAAGCCCCAGCGGGCCCGCGCCGAAGGCGCCGACCGGCGAGGTGGTGCGAAAGCCGTCGGCCGCCGTGTTGATCACCGGGAACACGCCCGTCCACACGTTCGCGCGGTACTTGCCGTCCTTCTCCAGCGCCTCGCCGAAGGCGAAGCCCTGGCCCGGCGCGCCACCGGCGCGCGTGGCGTGCTCGAACTCGACTTCGCTCGGCAGGCGCTTGCCTTCCGCGGCGCAATACGCGCTCGCGTCGTTCCACGAGACCTGCGTGACGGGATGCGCGGCCTCCGCGCCCGGACCCTGCGGGCCCTCGGGCTTGCGCCAGTTCGCACCCGGCACCAGCGACCACTGGCCGGTGCCGAAGGTCATGACCGCGGAAGTTCCGGTGCGTTCCGCCTGCGTCACGTAATGCGTACGCGCGGCGAACTCGCTGAAGGCGGCAACGGTGACCGGCGTGCGGTCCAGGTCGAACGGCGCGACGTGCGCGTAGAACGACGGGCCCTCGTCGGCGCGGCCATGATCGGAGCCGATGCGGCTGTCGCCGCCGGGGACTCTCGCCATTTTGGCCATTTCGGCCATGGTGTCCGTTTGGGGGGCCTTGTCCGGCGCGGCCGCGCCGCAGGCGGCGTGCGCCAGCAGCGCGAGGCCCACCACGATCCGCTTGCGCATCACACCCCCCTCCAGGAGCTATAATTTTACATCATGTCAATAAGAACCGCGCTGGGCTGGACCGCGCTGGTGCTCGCCGCGCTCGCCACCGGCGTGGCCGCTACGCGGCCGATCATGCGCCTGTTGCTCGACCGCAGCCTGATCCGTGACGGGGCCTGGCGCACGACGCTGACGGCGGGCAGCACCGACGCGAATATCTACGAGCGCGCCGCCATCGCCATTGGCGGCCTCTATGCGTTGTCGAAGCAGGAAACCCTTTACTACACGGCGTTCACCGACAGCGCGAGCGGCACGCTCGACGGCCGTTGCGACTACGTGCTGCGCGGCCGGCCGCTGCCGGCGCGCTGGTGGAGCCTGACGCTCTACGGCACCGACAGCTACCTGGTGCCGAATGGCGCCGGCGTCTATTCGCGCCACGCCGACAACCTGGAGTTCGCCGCGGACGGCAGCTTCGAGATGCCGGTGTCCTCGCAGCCGCAGGCAAGCAACTGGCTGCCTTCGCCGGCGCGGGGCGAGTTCTCGATCACGGCGCGGCTGTACAACCCGGATCCGGCGATCTTCAAGGACCTGACCGCGGTGGCGCTGCCGCAGATCGTGCGCGGGGCCTGCCGATGAGCGTCGGCAGGAAAGTCCTGCTGTTCATCGCGCTCGCGGCGACGACGAACGTCGTGACGGTGGCGCTGCTGCCGCATCTGATCAACCGCGTCGTCATGCACAAGATCGTGAAGCAGGCGCTGGGGCATTCACCGCGCGCCGAGGTGATCGAGCGTGGCGGCTACAACGTGGCCCTGCCGGCACCGCGCGCGACCGCGGAGGCACGCACCATCGTGCGGCCCAGCCCGGACATGCTGTACACCGCCTGCGTATTCGACATCTCCGGGCGGCCGCTGCACGTCACCGCGCCCGTGCAGGATTCCTATGTATCGGTTTCCGGCTTCGACGCCAAAACCAACAATTTCTTTGCGGTGAACGACAGCGCCGTGGTTCCGGGCGCCGATGGCTTGAAGCGTTTCGACCTGGTGATCGCACGCACCGAGATCACGGTGCCGCCCGGTGCGAAGCTGATCGTTGCGCCGACAGACCGCGGGCTGATCCTGTTCCGCTCGCTGGTCACGCGCGAGGAGAAACTGTCCGCGCTCCTGCAGTTCCAGAAACAACAGGACTGCCGGCCCCTGTAGAGCCGCTCTCGGCCCTCAGGGTGATTTCTCCCCACGGCCACCTTGCCGCCGCTCCTGGGCCGGCGGCTCCGGGCGACTCCGCCGGAACAGGGTCAGCACTGCTCGCGCCCGCGCACCGGCCAGGATGAACCAGTCGCGAACATCGAGAAGCCCTTCGCGCCAGAGCAGGTCCCCACGGCCGGCAGCGGTGAGCTCGTAATCGCGCCGGGTTCCCGCCGCCCGATGGACGCTCAGATGTCCCCGGTCCACCATTTCGTGCAGGGCGGAGACGAGATCAGCCGTGCGCAGCCCCGTCATCCTGTGCCATTCGCGCTCAAGGTCTTCATCACGCACGACAGCTCGATTGTCTGCACTGACTTCGCGAAACACCCGGAGCATGGCCGCGCAGCGCAGCCTTCGGTCTACGATCATGTCGCTATCCTGCGGCCGGTCCGGGGGGGCACCTCCATGGCGCAAATCAACTACCGCGTACCTCCGCCAGGCCCGGCAGGGGTGCCGCCCTTGTAGGTTGTAATAGCTCTACCAAATCAATGCGGTGCGGTAGATACTTGCACTTACATCTCAGGGGGGCTGCATGGGCGGCGTGGACACTACTCATTGGCGAATCGTCGTCGGGGCGCTGCTGCTGGCGATCCACGGCGCAGCCACGGCGGCCACTCCGGTTTCCGCTGCACCGCAACCGATCCTCGATGACCTCCGGCTGAAATCCAACGCCGTGCTGGTCGTCGACCAGGATAGTGGCGAGACACTGGCGATGAAGAATGCCGACGCCGTCGTGCCGATCGCCTCGCTGACCAAGGTGATGACGGCCCTCGTGATCATCGACGCCGGCCAGCCGCGCGATGAAATTCTAGAGATCACCCGCGACGACATCGATCGCGACAAGCGCACGCCGTCGCGGCTGAAAGTCGGCACGCGCCTCTCGCGCGACGACCTGCTGCTGCTCGCGCTGATGGCCTCCGAGAACCGCGCCGCCATGACCCTGAGCCGCAACTACCCGGGCGGCCGCCCCGCGTTCATCGGCCAGATGAATGCGAAGGCCAGCGCGCTGGGCATGCGGTCCACGCATTTCGCCGACCCCGCGGGGCTCTCCAGCCGCAGCGTGTCGAGCGCGCGCGACCTGCACCTCCTGCTCACGGCCGCGCACGCGCAGCCGCTGATCCGCGACTACACCACGCGGCATGAGCACACGGTGCACCTCGAGCACCACCGCAAGCTCACGTTCCGCAACAGCAATCGCCTGGTGCGCATGGCCGGCAACTGGAACATCGAGTTGCAGAAGACCGGCTTCACCAACGAAGCCGGGCGCTGCCTGGTGATGCAAGTGAAGGTGGCGAACCGCCGGCTCGCGATGATCTTCCTCGACTCCGTCGGCAAGCTGACGCGCTACGGCGACGCCTCGCGCGTCCGCCGCCGGCTCGAGCTCGAAGAGCGCAAGCACGGGCACCGCCGTGCCGTGGCCGAGGCTTCGTAACCGCCCTCGACGCGCGGGCTCAACGCTTCCAGGTAAATTCCGGCGCCGGCTTCGTCAGCGTCAAGCCCTGTCCGTATTCCGCAAGCCCCGCCGCGCGATGGCGCAGCCCGGCGCGGTAGCGCTTGAGCTGCGCCATCTGCCCGAACGTCTTGCGGCCGGGGTACTGCATCAGCGCGAATTCATCCCACAGGCCCAAGCCTGGATCGCCGTCATTGCCGACCAGGATCATCCGGTAGCGCGCGGCGTGCAGCAGCTTGGCGCCGAGGCTGTGCGTGCTGGTCATCGCGATCTTGCCGTAGGCGAGATAAGCCTCGCGGCCGCTCGTGGGCGGCTCGCCATGCGGGTAGTCGGCGCGCTCGCGGAACTTGAGCCAGTTGATCATCGTGACCGGCGTGTCCTGGTCCGGGTTCGAGCGGATGGCCGCGATGGTCTCCGCGCCGGGCATCACGCTGGTGCCGATGCCGGGCTCCTCGCCCTCCGCAACCGTGTTGTCGAAGGGCCAGGCCGGCGCGATGCGAGACAGCAGGAAGGACAGCACCGCCACGATCTTCGGCTGCTCCGAAATCACCGTGGCCTGCAGCGCGGTGGCGCGCGTCAGCGCGCTATTGAACTCGCTGCCCTCGACGAAGCCTCGAGCGCCATCGCGCATCGTGAAGTGCAGGCTGGCCGCGCGCTGGTACAGCGCGACGCGCCCGCACAGCAAGTCCTGCTCTGCGCCGCTCCAGCGCAACGTGCCGCCGTAGCGCTTCGCGGCCTGTGCCAGCGCACGCGTGCAGGCGTCGGCCTGCGCCGCGTCGGCAAAGCTGTACTGGCAGAACAAGACCAGCGGTCCCGGCTTGAGCTGCTGGAAGGCGGCGCGTTGTTGCGGCGAGGCGTTGGGGTTCATGTCTTCGGTCTTGGCTGCGGATCGGGTTCGAGCGGCGCCGCGGGAAGATCCCACGGCGTGCCGGCGTACAGGCGCAGGCCGTGCAGGCCGCGCGCTTCGGGGTAGTGCTGCGCGAGGGGCAGCACGAATTCGGCGTCGAGGCCGGCGTCCACGTCCTGCGCCGCGTCGAACCAGGTTGCGATGGCGCCGAGCTTCTGCGCCGCGCGTGCGCGCGCATCCGCGTCGAGCGCTCGCCAGGCCTTGAGCAACTGGCTGCGGCAAGCCACGCGGTAGCGCACGACGGGCATGCGGGGGAACAGGACTTCTGGATCCCCGCTTGCGCGGGGATGGCACACCCAATCGAAGCGATTCGCGCCCTGCGCATACGCCTGCGCGTTGTCATCGAGGTACGGCAGGTATTCGCGCAGGATGTCGTTGAATAGCGGCTGCCATTCGGGCGCGGAGAAATCCTCGAGGGCCCCCCGCCCTTCGCGCGCGGCGCGCGCATTCCACACGCGTGCGACCCAGGCCCAGACCGCCGGCGCGGTGTCCACCATGATCTTGGCCGGGTGCGGATCCAGCGCGAAGTGCCGGAACATCGAGCCGAAGAAGGCGAAGTCCACGATGCCCGGCCGCGTGCCGAGCAGGAACGGGCGTGTCTCGAGCAGCGCGGACAATTCGCGCAACGTGCGGAGATACACCGCCTCGACCGCCGCGCGGTTGTGCGCGCGCACGCCGTCGCCACGCACGAACACAAGATATTGGCGCCAGCGGAAATACCAGCCCATCAGCCAGCTGGAGTGGATCGTGCCAGCGGCAAGCTCGGCGCCGAGGCGTGCGCGGCGCAGGCGGTGCGAATCCGGGAAAGCCCAGCGGTAGTACATCGCCGGGCGCCACATCCACTCGTCGGCGTAGTCCTCGACCAGCAGCGCGATGAAGCGCGCGGCCGGGTCCTGCGGATAGGCCGGCGGCTCGGGATGCTGGCCGTCGAGCCACTGGATCATCGGCGTCGTGTCCTTCAGCCAGCGGCCGTCGGGGCATTGCATCACCGGCACCTTGATCAAGCCGGTGTTCGGCAGGATCGTCTCGCGCATCGTGGTGATGCTGATCTCGTGCCGATCGTGCGGGATGCCCTTGTAGCGCAGGTAGGCCTCGAGCTTGCCGCTGAAGTAGGAGGAATCGGAGACGTAGAGCTTGTAACTCATGCCCTCACCCGGCCCTTCGGGCCACCCTCTCCCGGAGGGAGAGGGAATTCCGGCGCCACAAAATCCACGCCATCAGAATCGTTTGCCCACTTTGATCTCCGTGCTTCCGGCCGGCAGGTCGATCCAGGTGCCGTCGCGGCTGACCAGCACAGGGCCCGAGTACACATCGCTGACGCCCTTCACGAACATGCGCTCCATCGGCCTGATCGGCAGCGGCGGCACAATGTGGTACAGCACCAGCTGCTTCACGCCGGCCGCCTGCGCGATCTCGCCGGCCTGCACGGGCGTCGTGTGGTAACCCAGGATGTCCTTGGTGATCTGCTCGATGTTGGCGGCGCCCGCTTCGTGCGCGCCATCGGTCAGGATCTTCACCATCTGCTCGTTCAGCGCCTCGTGGATCAGCAGGTCGGCGCCGGTGGCGAATTTCTGCAGGTTGGCGGACTTCACCGTGTCGCCCGAGATCACGACGCTGCGGCCCTTGTAGTCGAAGCGATAGCCCACTGCCGGTGAAATCGGCGCGTGCGTCACCGAGAACGCAGTGACCTTGATCCCGTCCACGTCGAGCACGACCGTGCCCTGCCCCTCGGCCGGCAAGTCGAACGGCACAGCCGCGCTGCCCTCGCCCGAGGGCGGCATGATCGTGGTGCCGTGATGCGCGATGCGGTAGCTGAAGTCCTGCGTGTAGGCGGTGTTGAAGCCCGCGACCACCTGCTCGATGCCCGCGGGGCCGTGCACCGGCATCGGCTCGGTGTTCGCGCCGTTGCCCCAGCGCTGCAGCGCCAGCTCGCCGAGACCGTCGATGTGGTCGGAATGGAAGTGCGTGATGAACACATCCGCCACCTTGCCGACCGGGATGCCCGCCGGCGCGAAGTGACGCACCGAGCCCGAGCCCACGTCGACCACCATGATGCGCGTGCCGGCGATGACGACCACGCAGGGCCCGGAGCGCAGCGGGTCGGGCATCGGCGAACCGGCGCCACAGATCACGACGTTGAGGCCGTCGTTCATCTCGGCGAAGGCCGCACCCGAGAGGTTGCGCACGACCTGGCGCTCCATCGAGCGGGTGATCAGCGGTTCGCCGAACAGGTGCAGGCCGATAAAGACCAGCACGACAAGCCCCGCAAGGGCCAGCAGGATTTTCTTCATGGTTTATTTCCGGATCGGGTCTACGTAAATCGGGGAGGACCAGGCGCGCTGCTCGGCGGGAGCCTTGCATTCGTCCTGGGTATCGGTGCGCAGGTCGCCGTAGCAGGGCTTCACCGCGATGCATTCGTGCCGCTCGTTGTATTCGCAGCGCAGGCCGCCGGCGTTGATCGTGGACACCGGCTTTTCGATGGCGCGCACGTAGTAGATGGCCTCCCGCGTGTTGCGCACCGGATCGGGATCCGAGAATTCCACCGTGCAGCCGGCCGGATCGCCGCTGCAGGCGAAGGTCTGCCACGGATCCTGGATCAGGTCGCCGACATCCTCGCCGGGTTTTTCCTGCGGCAGGATGCGGATGACCTCGATGCGGTCGATGGCCTTGCGCTTGTCGGAAGGGTTGTAGCACTCGCCGCGGCAGATGTGCTCGATGTTTTCCGGCGTCAACGCATTCACGCTGTGCTGCGGGCAACCCGGCAACTGCTCGAAGTCGCCGACCGCGCGGACACGGAAATGCGGCGCGCCCGCGATCTCGACCTGCGAACCCATCGGCGCGACTTCGCCCTTGCTGCCGAGCAAGTCGAACCACAGCAGCGTGTGCTCGCCGCTGGTGCCGTACACCTCGCGCGACTTCAGGGCTTTCCAGATCGCTTCGCGCGAGCGGCCCTCGCTGTGCACCGCGACCAGGCCGCCCGTGTAGAAGTACGACTGCTGGCGCTCGCTCTCGGCGATCTGCATGAAGTTGAAACGATTTACCGAGAGATCGAACGGGATGGACTCCGCGCCCTGCCCCTTGGGCTTGGCCTCGTCGATGAATCCCTGGCGGATATGCCCGTCCTGCCCGTAGGCTTCAGTGTTGGCGTGGCGCCCGACTTGCTTGAAGCCGGTGCCCGGCTCGGCGCCGTGGTTGTCGCTGCTGGCGATGAAGCCGAAGCGGAAGCGCAGCGGGGCCTTGCCTTTGCCGGGGCCGTCCTCGGACTTCTCCTCGAAGTTGCTGATCGCGAGCGCGTACTGCGTGGATACCGTCGGCCGGTAGTTGAAGGCTGGCAGGAAGCAGTCGCGGCACTGGCCCGCGTCGAGCCAGTCTTCGGGCGTGACACCCGCGACCGTGAGTTGGCCCGCGCGGCCGGCCTGCAGGTAGTTTTGCTGCGCGGTCTTCACGCGTGCATCGCACTCGGCGGCGGGCGCGTTGGCACAACGCGAGCGAATGATTTCGCCCGCGCGCCAGCACGACGGCAGGTATCCGCCTTGGCCGCGGCCCTCCGGGCCGCTGGGCTTTGTCGGCCCGGGACAAACCATGTTGCCGGCCGAGTCATACGCGACTTCGCGCCATTTCTTGTGGACTTCCGAGTTGCCGTGGCCCGAGAACACCTCGATCAACGTCTGGCGCTTCGGGTCGTGTTCCTTGCGCGTGAGCTGCTTGTCCCAGCTTGAACCGGGCGGGGTGTAGAAGCCCCAGCTGTTGCCGTGCGGAATCACCAGCGCATCGAAGCCCCAGTCGTCGAGCTTGGCGAACAGTTCGTGCGGCGTCGGCGCGTACTCGAGGCAGTCCACCGGCAGGTCGCGCACGGGCACGCCCTCGGCGCAGAGCTTCTGGTTCTTGAGTTCGCTCACCTTGTACTGCTGGTCGAACTGCGACTGGCGGCTGGGCCAGTCCATATAGGGGCCGAGCAGGTCCTGGTAGTACGGCCGGCCCTTGCCCTTCATCGCGATCGCGGCGATGCCGCCCGCGGCGATCGGGCGCGCGGGCACCTTGTCCTCGGCGGTGTCGAACAGGATCACGTTCTTGTGGCCGTAGTGGTCCTTGGCCGTGTCTCCCATCTGGGTCCATTCCCAGCCCAGGAACGTGACCATGTCGGGATTGGCGGGGGGGCCCGAGACCGCGTTGCAGTTGCGCACGGTTTCCTTCAGGTCCTGCCAGTGCCGCGGCGTCAGCGATTCCGAATGCTCGGTCGTCGCCCAGAAATCGAGGTTGGAGCAGAACCGCGCGTAGTCGCAGGCCTCGGCCGGCGGATGCACGCCCTCGCCGTGGAACACCGGCATGCTCCAGGCGAACGCGTCCATCGAGTAGGTGGTGTGCACGTGCAAATCACCGAACAACACCTGCTTGGCCGGCGCTTCGGCCTTGGCCGTGCTCGCGATTTTTGCCGCGGCCTGGTGCTGCCGGCTCGCGAGGTTCTGCGTCCAGGCCGCCGGCACCGCGGCGGCGTGGATCACGCCCGGCTTTTCCGGATGGCCCTGGCGGTCCATATAAAGGAATGCCAGGGCGGCAATGAGGACGACGAACACTCCCTTCAGCAGATTTTTCATCTAGAAGCTCCGCATCACGAACCAGAAGGTCCCGAGCGCGCAGATGCAGGCCGAGGCCGCATCGCCGGTGAAGGCGCGCGCGCCGGGCTTGCGCTCGAGGATTTTCAGCAGCGGCCACACCGCCGCGATCACCGCGAGCTGGCCCAGCTCGACGCCGGTGTTGAAGCCGAGCAGGCCGGTGGCGAGGCGCTCGGCGGGCAATTGCACCTGCGCCAGCGCGCCGGCAAAACCGAAGCCGTGCACGAGCCCGAAGATGAAGGCCACCGCGACGCGCATCCGTAGCGGGCGTGCCGCTTCGCGCGCCAGTGCGAAGTAGCAGGCGGTGAACAGCGCAAGGCCCGCGAGCACCGTGAACGACAGCCGCGTCGCACCCAGCACCGCGAGCGTGAGCAGGATTCCCGACAGCAGCCACGGCATCCAGCGCTCGCGGCCCGCGCGCAGCCAGAGATTTTCGGCGGCGACCAGCGCGATCGAGAAGCCGATCAGCGCCTCGATCGCATCGGCCTGCACCGTCGCCCAGCCGAGCACGGCGGCGGCGAGCGTCAGGCTG
>JAYUGN010000199.1:0-1565 GCA_043767605.1 Gammaproteobacteria bacterium | reverse complement strand
CCGAGGAAACGCTCAAGCATGCGAGGAAGGAATTGAAGCGCCTGCAGCGCATGGGCGAAGGCAGCGCCGAGGGGTCGATGCTGCGCACGTACCTCGAGTGGCTGAGCGAGCTTCCCTGGAAAGTCGGCGACACCCAACCCATCGACATCGCGCAGGCGAGGGCGGTGCTCGACGAGGATCACTACGGGCTGGAGAAGATCAAGCGCCGCATCCTCGAATACCTGGCGGTGAGGAAGCTCAATCCGGACGGCAAGAGCCCGATCCTGTGCTTCGTGGGCCCGCCCGGCGTGGGCAAGACCTCGCTCGGGCAGTCGATCGCGCGCGCCACCGGGCGCAAGTTCCAGCGCGTAGCACTCGGCGGCACCCATGACGAGGCGGAGATCCGCGGCCACCGCCGCACCTACATCGGCGCGCTGCCGGGCAACATCATCCAGGCGATCCGTCGCGCGGAATCGCGCAACGGCGTGCTGATGCTCGACGAGATCGACAAGCTTGGCGCGGGGGGGTTCCACGGCGATCCGTCGAGCGCGCTGCTGGAAGTCCTCGATCCCGAACAGAACTCGAAGTTTCGCGACAACTATCTTGGCGTGGACTTCGACTTGTCGAAGATGATGTTCATTGCCACGGCGAACCAGCTCGATACCATCCCCGGGGCGTTGCGCGATCGCATGGAAGTGATCCAGCTTCCGGGCTATACCGAGGAAGAGAAACTGGAGATCGCGAGGCGTTATCTGGTGAAGCGCCAGCTCGAGGCCAACGGCTTGAAGTTGGAGCAGGCCACGGTGACGGATGCGGCCCTCCGCGCGATCATCGGCGATTACACCCGCGAGGCCGGGGTACGCAACCTCGAGCGCGAACTCGGCTCGGTGCTGCGCTCCGCGGCGATGAAGATCGCCGAAGGACATGCCGAGTCCGTGACGCTCGATGCCGCTGACCTGCACGCCATCCTCGGCGCGCCCCGGTTCGAGAACGAACTGGCACAACGCACGGCGATGCCGGGCGTGGCGACCGGGCTGGCCTGGACGCCGGTGGGCGGTGACATCCTGTTTATCGAGGCGACACGGGTGCCGGGTTCCGGCAAGCTCATCCTCACCGGGCAGCTCGGCGACGTGATGAAGGAGTCGGCGCAGGCGGCGTTGACCCTGGCCAAGATGTACATCGGCGAGTCGCTGGACAAATCCGACCTGCACGTGCACGTGCCCGCGGGGGCGACGCCGAAGGACGGCCCGAGCGCCGGCGTGGCGATGTTCCTGGCGCTGGCCTCGCTGCTGGCCGGCAAGCCGGTACGCGCCGATGTGGCGATGACCGGCGAGATCTCGCTGCGCGGCCTGGTGCTGCCGATCGGCGGCGTGAAGGAAAAGGTGCTGGCCGCACTGCGCGCCGGCATCAAGACCGTGATGCTGCCGAAGCGCAATGAGAAAGACCTCGAGGACGTGCCCGCGGCTGCGCGCGAAAAGCTCGAATTCGTGTGGCTGGAGACCGTCGAGGACGCCGTGCGCTGCGCGATGGGCGTGGAGGTCGCGCAGTTGTTCGCGCCGAAGGACAAGAAGGCGGCGTGAGAGACG
>JAYUGN010000198.1:0-1574 GCA_043767605.1 Gammaproteobacteria bacterium | reverse complement strand
TTGCTGCGCAATGGCTCGCCGACCCGCGGCTTGCCTCGCGGAGCCAAGTCTCCGCTCGTCTGCGCCGCGCCCCGTTGGGGCTCCGGGTCGGCTGCGCTTGATTTGCTCCGCAAGCCCACCGGGCGCGCCCCGCGTATCACCGCCAGGTGCAGCGCGGTACGTCTGTAGTGACAACGATGGCGCGCACGTGTTCGTTCACGACGGAAGCAGACAGGCTGAGACGGCACTGATGGCGCGTGGCGGTCGGATGTCGCCCGAGCGTAAGTAAGGCGCAGCCGGACTGGAACCCGTAGGGCGCCGCGAAGGTGAGCCGAGACATGGCGAGGCGAATCCGAGCGGCGGTCCGGCGAGCCATGAAGCGAGGGCGATATCCGGCATCAGCCACGCGCAACCCAGCTTGCCGATGCAGGGCTGCCTGATCCCGAGCGCAGCGAGGGCGTGACAAGCGGCGGCCGTTTCGGACGCCGAAACAAAAACGCCGGCGCAGGGCCGGCGTCTTGGTAAAGGTGTGCGTCCCCTTTAGGCCAGCGCCTTGATGCGGTCGGTCAGGCGGCTCTTGTGCCGCGCGGCCTTGTTCTTGTGGATCATGCCCTTGGCGGCGTAACGATCCAGGACCGGCACCATCTCCTTGAACGCGGCCTCGGCCTTGGGCTTGTCCTTGGCTTCGATGGCCTTGATGACACCACGGATCAGCGTGCGATACATCGAACGCTGGGCGGAATTGCGGGCACGAGAGACGATCGACTGGCGCGCGCGCTTTTTCGCCGAACGGATATTGGCCAAGGGATACTCCGGAAACAGGGGAAAACGAAGGGCGCGTAGTATTCTGACGGCCTCTGTCTTTGTCAATAAGAAGCGCGAATCCATGGCGGGGAGCCTGCTCAAGTCCACCGGGGTCGTCGGGACGATGACCTTCGTCTCGCGCGTGCTCGGCTTCATCCGCGACCAGCTCCAGGCCCGCCTGTTCGGGGCCGGGGCGGGCATGGACGTCTTCTTCGTCGCTTTCCGGATCCCCAACCTGTTCCGCCGCCTGTTCGCGGAAGGGGCCTTCACCCAGGCCTTTGTGCCGGTCCTCAGCGAGGCCCGCAGCACCCGCAGCGAGGCCGAGGTCAAGCAACTGGTGGACGTGGTGGCCGGCACCCTGGCGGGCACCGTGGGCCTGCTGACGGCCGCGGCGGTGCTGGGCGCGCCGCTGATCATGTACCTCTTCGCGCCGGGATTTGCCCACCAGAGCCCTGAGAAATTCGCGCTCGGCATCGAGCTGCTGCGCTGGACGCTCCCGTACCTGCCGCTGATCTCGCTCACCGCCTTCATCGCCGGCATCCTCAACGCCTACGGCAAGTTCGCGCAGGCGGCCTTCAACCCAACCTGGATGAACGTCTGCCTGATCGTCGCGGCCTGGGTCTGGGCGCCCTCGGTCGAGGCCCTTGCGATCGCGGTGTTCATCTCCGGCATCGTGCAACTGGCCTTCCTGCTGCCGGCCGTGCACAAGCTGGGCCTGCTGCCGCGGCCGCGCTGGGGCTGGGGCGATCCGCAGGTGCGACGGATCATCGGGCTGATGATCCCGATCGCTT
>JAYUGN010000197.1:0-1574 GCA_043767605.1 Gammaproteobacteria bacterium | reverse complement strand
CTGTGCGCCAGGCCGATGGGGTTGCCGGCCTTGTCGGTGACGGTGTCGCGCTTGAAGGCGAAGGGGCGGTCGCTGTACTCGCTGTTGTAGCCCGTGAGGGTGAGGTTGCCCAGCGTGTGCAGTACCTTGGCCTGCACGGCTTGCCAGCCCGGGCCCAGCTCGGCCTGCCAGGCGGGCGACAGGGCTTCGTTCTGGGGCAGGATGTGCTCGATGGAGTATTCCTCGGTCAGCACACGTTCCTTGCGCCCGTGGTTCTCCAGCCGGCGCAGCCAGAAGCTGCGGCTGCGGAAGTTGTACAGGTCGCGGTTCTTGATTTCGCGCTCGAACTCGTCGTCGGCGGGGAAACGGCGGTAGGACGGCAACAGCAGCAGGGCGGCCTGCACACTTTCGAGGTACCGGTCCTTCTTCAGCGTGCGGCTCAGGCCGGCGAAGGTCTTGTTCATCGAGTTCGTCGGGATCGCGCAGATGGCGCGGCGGAACACGTAGCTCTCGACCAGGCGCACGATGCTGAGCAGCTCGTCGGCGCTCAGGCGGTGCTGGCGGTAGTCGTGGTACGCATCCAGCAAGAAAGGGTAGGCCACGTCCACCTTCAGCTCACGCAGGTCCTGGAAGGCCTGCTTCAGGTCGGCGTCGGCCTCTTCACCCAGCGCCATGGCGCAGTAGTGGGTGGCGAGGGCGTGGATGTCGGCCACCAGGTCGCGTGTGTCGCTTTTGTCACCCGTGCTGCGGGCGCGGGCGTAGGCCTTGAAGGCGGTGTAGACCTCGCGCACGTTCGGGATCTCGCCCGTCTTGGTGGTGAGGTAGTGCCGCATGAACGCGTCGAAGTGCACGGCGTAGGCGGCCTGGCCGAAGCCCTTTTCCATTGGGCGCCAGTAGTTCTTGTACAGCTCGGTCTGCAGCTTGGGCTCCAGGCCCATCAAGATGAAGTTGCGGATCAGGTCGGCCTGGCTCAGTTCACGGCCCGTCGAGTTCATGCTCTCGAAGATGAGCTGCGGGTTGTCCTGGCTGCGGTCCAGCGACACGTCCACGATGGTCAGCTTGGCGATGCCCTTGCAGACGGCGACCAGCTCGGCCGCGTGCGCCTTGATCAGGTCTTGGAAGATCTGGAAGTTCTCGACGATGCGCGTGCTGGCCTCGGCCGGCGCCGGCGTGGCCTGCAGGATGGCCAGCAAGGTGTCGCGGTCGGACTCGGCAAGCAGCAGCTTGAAGTGCCGCTCACCTTCCTCGTCGGGGTTGAGCAGGTAGTAGTTGCGCAGCTTGCGGGCCGAGAAGCCCTCCAGCGGCTCGCCCAGGTCGGCCTGTTCGATGTGGTTGGCCAGCGCCGCGATGAGCAGGCTGGACGTGGTCAGCCGTTGCTGCCCGTCGATCACCAGCATGGCTTCCTGGCTGGTGACGGTGGACAGCGCACGCTCGACGTACACGATGGAGCCGATGAAGTGCGCCGCCACGCCGTCGTCGCGCCCGGCACGCAGCAAGTCAGCCCACAGCTGCCGGCATTCGTCGGGCAGCCAGGAGTAGTTGCGCTGGTAGATCGGGATGACGAACTGCGGCGACTTCTTCAGGAACTTCAGCAG
>JAYUGN010000196.1:0-1580 GCA_043767605.1 Gammaproteobacteria bacterium | reverse complement strand
TGCCTTTGCGTAGGTTAAGCGCAGCCTCGCCGGAGCCCCGAAGGGGTGCCGCGAAGGTTCGACGAGACATGGCGAGGAGGACCGAGCGGCAGCGAGGCTTGCATTCCGCAAAGGCAGCGCCAATCCCCCACGCGCCAATCCCCCACGCGCAACCCAGCTTGCCGGCGCAGCGCTGCTCGAACCTCGGCGATCAGCCGGCGCCGCGCAGCCACTGCTGCACAAAGGCCAGCGTCAGCGGGCGCTGCGCCGCAAGCAGCGCCGCGTCCAGGCTTTCGATCGCGGCGATCAGGCTACCCGGATCGCGCGGCAGCCGCGCCAGCAGGAATGCTGCGGCGTCGGCGGGCAGTTCCAGTCCGCGCGCCCGCGCGCGTTCGCGCAGGAAGTCCGCGCGCTGCGCATCGTCGAGTGGCTTGAGCCCGTAGACCGCGCCGGCGGCCAGCCGCGAGCGCAAGTCGGGCAGACCCTCGAGACGTTCCGGCGCCGCCGCGGCGGCGACCACGGTGCGCAACCCGGCTGCGCGCCTTGCATCAAGCAGGCGCAGCAGCGCCTCGCTCCAGTCCGCGTGGCCCAGCGCCGCATCGGCGTCGTCGATGCACAGAAGCCCGGCGGCTTCCAGGCCTTCGGTGGCATCTAGCGGGTTTTCGGTGGCGAGCTGGTGCACTGGCAGGTAAGCGCAGGTGCGCAGGTCGCAATCCTTGCGGATCAGGGCTTGCAGCAGGTGCGTCTTGCCGCTGCCGGACGGGCCGTAGAGCAGCAGCAGCGGCGCGTTGCCCTGCAGCGCGCGCACGGCCTCGTCATTGGGCCCGGCGAAATACGAGTCGAAGCTCGCACGCTCGGCCAGGTGCACGCCGAGCGGCAGCTGAACGCCTTTCATGGATTTATTGCGTGACGAGCACGTAGGCCGGGTCGGCGCCCACGGGCGGCGCGGTGTCGGCGCGCAAGACATTGCCGGCGGCGATCGCGCGGGCGAGCCCGTCCGGGTCGCCCTCGACGCGCAGGCGGAAGGTCAGGCGATCCTGCTGCGCACCTTCGACCTGCGCCGCACGCACGGCGCCCAGGCCGCGCAGGTAGTTCAGCGCGCGGCCGTAGTCCTTCACCGACTGCACGCCCGATACTTCCACGCGCAGTTCCTGCGCGCGGTTGGTCTGCACGGCGTAGCGCGAGGCCTCGCGGTCGGCGAGCGCGTCGATGCCGGCGGCGAGGGCCGCATCGAGGGTGTCAGCGTTCGCGGTCCAGTCTTCGACCGGTCCGGAACTGTCGAGCAGCGTCCAGCGCCCGGACCAGCTGCCGCCCTCGCGGCTCACGCGGCCGACGACGATCACGTCGCTGGCGTAGCGGCGCGAGGCTTCGCGCACCGCCGGCAGGTCGCTGTCCCAGACCTTGTCGAAGCGCATGCTCTGGCGCTCGGTGGCGTCCAGCGCGGGGAAATTCAGCGGCAGGCCGCGGCCCTCGGCCGTTGCGAGCACGGCGGAGGCGTGGATGCTGCCGGCGTCGAGCAACTGGCGCGGCGGGTTGTCATCGCGCACGGCGATCCACGCCAGGTGGTACGGGCGGTTGGCGCTCCACACGGGCAGGCCCTG
>JAYUGN010000195.1:0-1582 GCA_043767605.1 Gammaproteobacteria bacterium | reverse complement strand
GGGCTCCGCAATGAAAATCGCAATCGCCGCGGCTGGGGTCATCCTCGTGTCCTGCCTGGGGCTGTTCTTCTCCAGTCACGGCCTGCTGATCGGGTCGAGCGCGCCGGCCGAGAAGGTCGGCATGCTCAAGTGCCACTACTTCACCGGCTTCGGCGTGGTGGACCGGCAGTTCCTCTACACCGAGCAGGGCTTCCTCGGCCGCGAGACCTGTCCGCGCTTCGTGGAGCTCAAGTGATGCGCAATTCCCGCCCCTCACCCGGCGCGCCCGCCGGCCCCTCACCCGGCGCGCCCGCGCGCGCCGACCTCTCCCCGCTGCGCGGGGCGAGGTGATCCGATGACACGGTTCAGCAAAGTGCTGGTCGCCAACCGCGGCGAGATCGCCGTGCGCGTGATCCGCGGCGCAAAGCGCCTCGGCTACAAGACCGTGGCGGTGTACAGCGATGCCGATGCGGAAGCGCTGCACGTGCAAGAGGCTGATGAGGCCGTGCGCATCGGCCCGGCGCCGGCGAAAGAGTCCTACCTCGTCATCGCCAACATCCTCGCCGCGGCGAAGGCCAGCGGTGCGCAGGCGGTGCATCCCGGCTACGGATTCCTCTCCGAGAACGCCGAGTTCTCGCAGGCCTGCAAGGACGCGGGCCTGGTCTTCATCGGCCCCGACGCCGAATCGATCCTCGCGATGGGCAACAAGAGCGCGGCCAAGGACCGCATGATCAAAGCCAAGGTGCCGTGCGTGCCCGGATACCAGGGCGCGGAGCAGGGCGACGACTTCCTCGTCGCGCAGAGCAGGAAGATCGGCCTGCCCGTGATGATCAAGGCCGCCGCAGGCGGTGGCGGACGCGGCATGCGCCTGGTCCACGACGAGGCCAAGCTGGCCGAGAACGTGCGCTCCGCGCGTAGCGAGGCGGCCAATGCCTTCGGCTCCGGCGAACTGCTGATCGAGAAAGCCGTGGTGGATGCGCGCCACGTCGAGATCCAGGTGTTCGGCGATCGCCACGGCAACGTGGTGCATTTCGGCGAGCGCGACTGCTCGGTGCAGCGCCGCAACCAGAAAGTGGTGGAAGAGGCGCCCTCGCCCGCGGTGGACGAGAAACTGCGCAAGGCGATGGGCGATGCGGCGGTGGCCGCGGCCAAGGCCGTGAACTACGTTGGCGCCGGCACGGTGGAGTTCCTGCTCGGCGCCGACAAGCAGTTCTACTTCCTCGAGATGAACACGCGCCTGCAGGTTGAGCACCCGGTCACGGAAGAAACCACCGGCAAGGACCTCGTGCACGAGCAGTTGCGCGTCGCGGCCGGGGAGAAACTCGGCTACGCGCAGGCCGACGTGAAGTCGCGCGGTCATTCCATCGAATTCCGCATTTACGCCGAAGACGCTGCGCGGGGCTACGTGCCGACTACCGGCCCGATCCTCAAGCTGCGCGCGCCGCAGGGCGAGGGCGTGCGGGTGGACAGCGGCATTGCCGAGGGCGGCGAAGTGACCGCGGCTTTTGACCCGATGCTGGCCAAGCTGATCGTGACGGGCGCGGATCGCGCGCAGGCGATGCAGCGCGCCGACCGGGCGCTGCGCGACTATGTGCTGCTCGGC
>JAYUGN010000194.1:0-1582 GCA_043767605.1 Gammaproteobacteria bacterium | reverse complement strand
CCAGGCCGCGCCTGATCTCGGCCGCGCGCAGGCGCACATAGAGAATCATCGCGCAGAATTCCAGCACCGCGATCGAGGCCACCGCCAGCGCGCCGCTCGTGCGCGAGGAATGGGCGAAGGCCTCCATCAGGCCGCCGCCGGCGTAGAAAATCAGCAGCAGGCTCGCGCCCGCATACACGCGCGGCCTGCCGCGCCACAGGCCCGGCGCGATGACCAGCAGAGGCGCCACCAGCACGAGGCCGAAGAGGCCGGACATCAACGGCAGCGCGACGATGAGCGCCGCATGGCAGGCGAGCACGATGGTTCGCGCGTAGCGGCTGGGCTGGTTCATGCGGCGCATTGTATTCTGCGTCGATGTTCGACCCCGCCTCGCTCATGCTGTTCGTGCTCGCCGGCCTTGCGCTGAACCTGACGCCCGGCCCCGACCTGCTCTACATCGTCGCGCGCAGCCTGTCGCAGGGCTGGCGCTCCGGCGCGGCCTCGGCCTTCGGCATCGCCGCCGGCTGCCTCGTGCACACCGCTGCCGCGGCGCTGGGCATCAGCATCCTCTTGCGCACCTCGGAATTCGCCTACGACGCCCTGCGGCTGGCCGGCGCGGCGTACCTCCTGTATCTCGGCATCCAGGCACTGCGCGCGCCCGCCGGCGCACTGGCCGTGCAAAAACTCGCGCCGACGCCGATGAGCCGCGTGTTCTGGCAGGGCTTCGCCACCAACGTGCTGAACCCGAAAGTCGCGCTGTTCTTCCTCGCCTTCCTGCCGCAGTTCGCGGACCCCGCGCGCGGCAGCTTTGCGCTGCAGATCGCGATCCTCGGCGGCATCTTCATCTTCAACGGCCTGTGGGTCTGCCTCGCGGTGGCCCGCGCGGCCGCGCTCGCGAGCGGCTGGCTGGCCAGGCGGACCGGTGCGATGGCGGTCCTGCAGCGCGCGAGCGGCGCGCTGCTGGTCGCGCTGGGCTTGCATCTGGCGCTGAACCGCGCACGCTAGAACCTTACGAGGGGAGACCACCATGAATGCGAACGAGCAACTCATCACGCGCTTCTACACGGCGTTCCAGAAACACGACGCCGCCACGATGGCCGCGTGCTACCACCCGGACGTGCAGTTCTCCGATCCGGTGTTCACCGACCTGAAAGGCCCGCGCGCCGGCGCCATGTGGACCATGCTGAACCAGAAGGCCGAGCAGCTGAAGATCGAGTTCCGCGATGTGAAGGCCGACGACAAGGCCGGCAGCTGCCACTGGGAAGCCTGGTATCCGTTCAGCGCCACCGGCCGCAACGTGCACAACATCATCGAGGCCAGTTTCGAGTTCCGGGACGGCAAGATCGTGAAGCACAGCGACCGCTTCAGTTTCCATCGCTGGGCCGGCCAGGCCCTCGGCACGACCGGCAAGCTGCTGGGCTGGACGCCGCTGGTGCAGAACAAGGTGCGCACGATGGCGGCGAAGAGCCTCGCGGCCTTCGAGGCAGGCACGACGCGCTCGTAGGCGTGGCTGATGTCGGATATCGCCCTCGCTTCATGGCTCGCCGGACCGCTGCTCGGCTCGCCTCGCCATGTCTCGGCTCCCCTTCGCAGCGCCCTACGG